>JBDSBP010000230.1:0-8984 GCA_039921525.1 Chitinophagaceae bacterium
TGGAAGGAATTTTAGATCCCCACTTGCTAGATGGAAATACCATGAAAGAAATCTTTGAAATGCGTCTGGTTATTGAGATGGGGATTGGAGATACTCTATTTTAAAAAAATCTGAATCAAACTTATCACTGAAATAGAAGCCATTCAGGCACCTGTAACTATTTTTGATCAGCGTCTATTTAATCCTAACATAGTAGCAAAAAATAAGATGATGAATAAGCTATTTTTTTTGCAAGAAGTGTGCTTATGAAAGGCCCATTATTAATGCCTCCCGAGAATTTAAAAGGTAATCTGGTTAAAGCTAGTCCCTATATTAAAAAGCTACATGAGCTTGCAAAAATCAGTAATATAAATGTTGCTCAATGAGTATTTTCTTACGTCAGGGACCTAGAGGGGGTTACAAGTATTGTTTTAGGAGCAGAAAAAATAGAACAGATTGAACAAAATATTCAGTTATTTGAAGGGAAGGCACTAACTAAAGAATTAAGAGAACTAATTGATGCATCATTGAAAAATATACCGCAAGAAATTATTACACCTAAATATTGGATTCCTAAAATTATAAAATATGAATTTGTTCAATTTAAAAGATAAAATAATAATAGTAACCGGAGGTGCGGGATATTTTGGAAAGCCAATTTGTTTGGCATTGGCCCAAGCAGGAGCAACGGTAATTATTGCATCAAGAAACCTTTCGCATTGCCAGGAGTATGCATCCGAATTAAAAGCAAAAAACTTTAATGCAGTAGAAATGGCTTTGGATCTTGGGGATGAAGAATCAATTTTAAATTTTGTCAAATTAGTACATGAAAAATTTAAACGTATTGATGTACTGGTTAATAATGCTGTTTCCAGAGAAGGTTTCAAAAATTTAGATGAGATTAATAAAATCGATTGGGAAGATGCTCAAAGGATAAATTCTACAGGAATGATGTTATTAACCCAATCGGTGATCAAACTGATGAAAATACAAAAATCAGGAAACATCATAAACATAAGTTCAATACAAGGAGTGGTAGGTCCTAATTTCCCAGTTTATGGCAATACGGGAATGAGTAGTCCTGTGAACTATACTTATGATAAATGGGCAATAGTTGGTTTCACTAAATATATAGCAAACTATTATGGGAAATATAATATTCGAGCTAATTGTATTAGCCCAGGTGGATATGGACCTGGTGTAGCCGGAATTAATGGAAATAGTGAATTTGTGGAGAATTATAAGCGCCTAACACCTTTGGGTAGGTTTGCAGAGGATGATGACATCAAAGGACCAATAATCTTCTTAGCTTCTGATGCTTCGGCATATGTTACCGGACACAATCTATTGGTGGATGGAGGGTGGACTAGTTGGTAGAATAAATAAATTGATCGTTTCAAATAAAATTTATCGAATGAAGAAACATAACGCAGTAATCAGGAGGGCAATGATTCTCCTTTTAATGATTTTTACAATTTTAGAGTCGAAAACAGTATCAGGACAGATCCAGCATCAATTAAAGTGGGAAAACTTACCACCCATACCAAATAAAGTAGGATTTGCTGGAATGTTTGCTGGGGTAAGCAATGGCGCATTGATATGTATGGGAGGTGCCAATTTCCCAGATAAAATGCCCTGGGAAGGTGGAATAAAACAATGGCATAATCAAATATTTATATTAGAAGAAGGGGCAGAATCCTGGATAATATCTAAATCAAAACTTCCTAGTGAACTAGCTTATGGGGCTAGTTTTACTTACAAAAATGATATCGTTATTGTTGGTGGAAGCGACGGTCAGCAAAATTATTCTGATGTCTATGCCCTCTCCTATGCTAAAGGAGAAGTTAAAATTAAAAAATATCCAACACTGCCTTTTCCCTTAGCAAATATAACAGGTGCATTAGTTGGTGATATACTTTTCATTGCGGGTGGAAATAGCAAATTTGCAAAATCAGGAGGGGAACAACCTGGGAATTACTTTTTGGCACTGGATTTAGCTCACAGTGCAGCAAAGCAGAAATGGGTAGAATTGAAATCTTGGCCCGGGCCTCCCAGAATAATGGCAGTAAGTGCTTCTTTAAAGGGAGATTTTTTTCTTTTTAGTGGAATGAATACCATAAAGAAAACCGATGGAACAACTGAAGAAATTATTCTAAAAGATGCTTATAAATTTACTCCGAAATATATTGGCAAATATCTAGAAGGAGGTCTATGGTCAAAACTTTCGGAAATGCCGAGAGGCGTTGGCGGTGGCGCCAGTCCGGCACCAACCATTGGATCTGAACATATCATATTCCCTGGCGGCTTGGATGAAGTTACAGCCAAACATTCAAACCCTGAAACATTTCCAGGATTTGCAACAGACTTATTAGCATATCATAGTGCAAGTAATTCGTGGTTAAACTTAGGCCATCTACCTCAATCTGATACCAGAGCAACTTTACCTACTGCAAAATGGGGAGATAGATGGGTAATTCCAAATGGTGAAGTAGGTCCGGGAAAAAGGTCTTCAAGTGTTTTTACATTATCTAAAAATTTAAGTTTTGGATGGATCAATTGGCTGGCACTTATCCTTTACTTAATCTTTATGATTGTAATTGGAGTAATTTTCGATAAAAAAAATCAAACTACTAAAAGCTTTTTTACAGGAAATGGAAAAATTCCATGGTGGGCCACAGGTGTTAGTATTTTTGGAGCACAATTTAGTGCCATCAGTTTTATGGCTGTTCCGGCAATTGTGTATGCTACCAACTGGACCCTGGCAATCGGCTCATTGATGATATTAGCGCCAATTCCATTAGTGGTGAAATATTTTATCCCTGTAATCAGAAAACTAAGTGTAACCTCTGCTTATGAATATCTAGAGGCTAGATTCAATGCCAATGTTCGTCTTTTTGGAAGTGTATCTTTTATAATATTTCAATTGGCAAGATTTGGAGTAGTATTATTTTTACCTGCTTTAGCAATAACTTCTGTAACAGGGATTAATATTTACTTAATCATTCTAATTATGGGCATTATTTGTGTCATTTATACAGTTATGGGAGGTATTGAAGCAGTAATTTGGACCGATGTAGCACAAGTTATTATTTTAATGGGAGGCGCAATTTTGTGTCTCGTTATTGGAATTTCTAACCTGGAAGGAAACATATGGTTAGAGATAAATCAAGGAATAGCAGATCAAAAATTCGCGCTGTTTGAACCTGGTTGGAGTTCAGAAAGATTAGTTCTATGGGTTGTTATAGTAGGTTTTTTCTTTTTACAAGTTATTCCCTTTACCTCTGATCAAACTGTGATTCAAAGATATTTTACAGTAATTGATAATCGTTCTGTTGCTAAAAGTCTGTGGACTCATGCATTAATTTCTATTCCTGCAATTCCCATTTTCATGGGTCTTGGCACCGTACTTTATTTTTACTATAAAAATAATTCATCAAGTATTTCAGCAGAGAAAGTAGATGAAATTTTACCCTATTTTATAGTGCAAGAGCTTCCTGTAGGCATATCAGGCCTCATTATTGCAGGTATTTTTGCTGCTAGCCAATCCAGTTTAAGCGCCAGTATGAATAGTATTGCAGCCTCTTTTGTGAGTGATATTGATCCCCGATTTAGAAAAAAAAGAACCGATATTGAAAATCTAAATCTTGCAAAATTAGTCACCTTAACAGTTGGTTTATTTGGAATTATTTCAGCTATGCTTATTGCATTTCTTAAAATTGAATTTATATTTAATTTATTTCAAGAAATAGTTGGAATTCTCTGTGGTGCACTATCCGGCACATTTATTCTCGGAGTTTTAACAAAAAGGGCAAATTCTACCGGGGTAATATTTGGAATGATTATTGGCACTATCGCCGTTTTATTAGTTAAATATTTCACAAATACAAATGTGTTCTTATATGGTGCAGTTAGTATAGTCACTACAATACTAACTGGTTATCTGATTAGCTTATTTAATAAGGGAAGGGAAAGCGAGTAAACATGAACAGTTCAATTAAAAAAAGGCACCAAGACAAATGAATCTTTAACTTGGTGTTCGTATTGTTAAAGCTGATGTATTAAACACATAATAATATCAAACAAAAATGGACAATCCACTTTAATGACTCGGGCCATACTCCCAGAAAACCAGCAATTTAGTTTCAAAAAAGAATCAATCTGTATTTGCATTGATATGTAAAAGCCCTTAGCTTAAAAGGCTAAGGGATTTACAACATTCATATAGCTGATTTTACAGAACCGTAATATTAAGTCGGAACATTTATATTCAATTATCTGGATTTGCTCTTTGAAAAACAAACAGTTAAACAGCAAATGTTTTAAATATTCCAGCTATTACTTATTGCTTGATTGATAGAACCATTCTTCAGGTAAACCTTTAAGCTGAAGCGCCAGACCACCTTTATAATTGAAATAGGTAATTAGTGCACGATCATTTATCCATGTTACCGCAGGATATGCCCATGCATCATCTGGGGCATCTTCAATATTTCGAAAGTTCTCCCATGTTTTACCTTCATCTTTTGAAATTGCTGATGTCAATGGATTCCGACTACGTTTTTTGTTGTTTGAATTCTCATCATGATACCCATTAGACATACTAGTAATGTCATGATTCCAAATTGCCAGAAAGTCTCCTGTATTTGGAATTCGTTCAATTGCTATTGGTGCCGCAGAGCCCTTAAGAGTTGAGGGAGTCGGTTCTGACCAGGTCTCCCCTTCATCTTTAGAAACAGTCTGAAATTGACCTCCCAATTCTGTCCTTAAAAACATAAGTACATCTCCATTCTTTAATTCAATTGCAGCTGGTTCCCAAGACCCTCCATTTAAAGGTTTAATGGTTTTCCCCTCATTCCATGTTTCTCCATCATCGTCAGAATACATACAGAACGAATTACCGAAATAATCATCACATTCTATTAAAATTCTTCCACTTTTAAGCCTAATACTCCTGCCACTTGCACTTTCAAGATATCGGTTTTCTTCAGTAATTTCTTTTGAAAAGGTAAAGGTTTTACCCTCATTTTTCGAAACACGCATAACCAATCGGCAATCACCTGTCTTAGATATAGATTTATTCCAGTCACCTGCAACTTCCTCGTACTTCTTAAAGTGAAAGAGGGCTATATCGCCATTTTTAAGACGTAGAAAATTTACCTCCATGACATTACGTCCACCTTCATGCTCTACAAGAGTATACTTCTCGCCCCATGTTCGACCTCCATCTTCAGAGATACGACCTACAATTCTGGCATTGCCATCATCCGCACCGGATTCTCCATAGAATTCAGAATAACCAAGCAAGAGTCGTCCATCTTTAAGTTTAATAATATCAGACTCTGAATTTCGAGGGTTTTGTGGGCTTGTTGGAGCAATTGTAAACTGAAATATATCATTTTTCTTCTCATTGCAAGCACCTAATACCAAAAAGAACAACAGTAATATCAAGGTGGATTTCCGCCCTGTAATAGTCGTAAAATGCCATGATAAGAAGGCACTTTCGTTTATTTTTTTTTCTGTCTGTTTGGATTCAGAAATAATGTGATTTTATTATCAGGATAAATTTTTTCATTTTTTGCTAATTAATTTAAGATGAGTATTAAACCATCTTGTTTTTTAGTATTTGTGCATGCAACATTTTATTTGTTATTATTGGCGGGTTTTGTAAGTAGCCATGTACGATTAAATCGGGCAATCTTAACCTCTCGTCCTTTGGTAACATTCTGTTGCCACACCACAATCATAGTCCCGTCTTTTGCCTGAATGACTGAAGGATAAGAGGCTTGCGGCCCTCCTGTTTTAACAATTATCTTAGGTGAACTCCAGGTTTTACCATCATCAGAAGAAAGTGCAACAGTGAGAGGATCTCGACTTATAGGCGAATTGTTCCAGGCGACAAGAATATCAGAAGAATTATCAAGCTTCCAAAGCGCTGCTGGAGTATTGTGAGCGGTCAGGCCACTCGGACGAGGAGATTGCCAGCTAAGGCCATTATCACTGCTCCAAGTTTGATAAAGTTCATCACCTACAGTACGAACCAGAGCCATTATCCTCCCATCTGAAAGAACTACGGTAGCAGGCTCACATAGGCCCCCTGCAGCACCTGGAGAAATTCTTTCAATTCCTTCAGGATAAATTATATCACTTCCTGCCGACCAGGTCTCTCCTCCATCAGTTGAACGCAATACTCCAGACCTATTATCCATTTCACCTTCAGTTCTTGGTGGCTTGCCTTTCTCGGCCCAGGCGTCCCAGGCATAACCCATAATGAGTGTGCCGTCTTTAAGTCGGTGTCCCTGATGGATCTTCCCACTTATATAACGGTAAGGTTTTTTGGTATGGACCTCATTACTCCAAGTAAGACCATCCTTGCTCGAACGCATGTAGATATCTGTGCTATCGATACCTGGAACACTTACGGTAGTTGAAAATGCGAGAATACGGTCACCATCGACTAAAAGGCTTGGATCCGCGTCCTCGACACCTGAGTGATTGAACAAAATCTGAGGTTTGGACCATGAAAGGCCATTATCATCAGAAATGCTAAAGGCGATATTCATCTTAAACGGCTTCTCATCTGCAATGCATGAAAACACACATACCAGCCTGCCATTCTTTAGTCGATCAATCACCGGATAAGCACTTGTCAAAAAACCGGTTCCTTTAAGTTCAGAGATCACACCGGTTTCAAACATTGGCTGTTGTGATTTGACAGAAATTGGTAACAATGCAAATCCTATAGTAAGAATACCTACCATTACGCACAGGCTAGTAGGTATGATACTAACGAATGCTGTCAGGGAGATTAAGTTTTTTTTAAGCATATCCATTCTTTTTAAAGGTTAATAAATTAAAAGTTAATTACTATTTTGAAGACATGATGATCAACTTTCACAGTTCCTTTCTTGGCTTTTAAAACCTTTTTCAATACAACAATAATCACCTGTACACTATATATCAATTTTCTTTTTAAATCCATATAAATAACAACATATATTCACCCAATACTTGTACTATACTTGAAAGTTTAAAATATTCAAAATGCTGCCTACTGAATGGCTAAGTATATTACTCTAAAATTTTTTATGCAAAAACCAGGTATCAATTCCTTATTAAATTTTGATAATTATTGTTTGTATGTTATTTGCGGGTCACCGTACATTAGTATGGACTAGTCTCACTATTTATCCTGATTAAGGAGCCATGCCCGATTAAATCATCCCGGGGTAACATCAGTTACACTAACTATGTATGGTACTATCAACTTCATGTTCCCATTTCAGTTAAGGGATTTCAACCGGGCCAGTCCATGTTTTACCTAAATCGTCAGTACGCATATAATACATTCCTGAATAGAAATCGTCAATCATAAGATGCTTCTGGATCGTCATTATGACCGCAGGATTCCCGTTCAGCCCAAAATCAGGCATCGCTGCAGTCCTGGGATGAAACCAACAGAAACTCTTGTTTAGCTGGCGAAGTGCGAAATCAGATTTGATTTGAAACTTCGCCTTTGAGGAAATCTCTTGGCCAGATGTGGGTTCAAAATGGGCAACATAATACAAAGAAAAGTAAATTATGGAGTGAAAAAAAATTCATAATACGTAATATTCTAATTTAATATTAATAAGTCTTACATCTTTCAATTATAGTAATATTATTTGAATTAACAAAACATTGTATAAAAAATTTGTTCCCATTGCAAAAATACAAAGAAGTAGAAATTATCTGCCTTTGTATTAGCCCCCTAAAGGGCTGGACTAAATTATCAAATCAATTTAGTCACTTAAATTTGGGGTATGCCAAAATCAAGAAGGAGTTTTTCTGTGGACCAGAAGCTTCAGATCATTCAGGAAGCGGACCAGATCGGTGTCACGCCAAAGCTGCGTAAACATAATTTATCTCACAGTGTATTTCTTCGATGGAAGAGTCAGTTCAACCATGGAGGAGCAAAGTTGCTGGAGCCGCAGTATCATAAAATAGATCCTGAATTCAGAGCTTTGCGAGAGGAGAATGCGCGGCTTAAAAAAATCATCGGCAATCAGGCGCTGGAACTGGAGTTCAAGACCGAACTTTTAAAAAAAAGCGAAGCCTAGGAACGGAGGTTGAAGGGATCATAAAACAATACCGCACGCGGGGTGTTGCCACCCGTCAGTTATTGCAAAGGTCTTCGCTGGGACCAGTAACTACTATTATAAATCACCAGGATTGCCTAAGGGAATAAAACCCGGTACACATAGCGTCGATACCGATGGAGAGCTCTTTGACAATGCGTCGTAGTAAAGGATATTGAGCAGACGCTCACACATGAATTTTGCTGATATGGGTATCGCAACATGACCGGTGAACTAAAAGAAATAGGCTGGGTCATCAATCATAAAAAAGTGTATCGGTTGATGAAAGAACATCGCCTACTGTATGGTAGCCGCATTCGGCCAGAACCTTTTAAGCGCAACTTCATCCGCTTCAGATCCTTACTGCCTGATCGTCCGTTACAGTACCTGTCTATGGACATTAAATACGTGCATGTGCACGGTACTTGCAAAAATGTCCTGCTGTTGACGGTCATGGATATCTACAGCCGCAAGGTGCTGATCCATATAATGCGGCACAGCATTAAAAAAGGAGATGTACTGGTGATGCTCTCATTGATGCTGCGGGAATATAAAGCCGAAGCGATGACACGGAGAAATGATAATGTATCACAGTTTATTACCGTAGCTGTCATGCAATACTTAAAAGATAAAGGTGTTTACCGGGAGGTGTTCTCACACGTAGCTACTCCTGAAGATAATGCCTACATCGAAGCATTGAAATCTAATATCCAGCACGAAGTGATTGAACGTTTTGAATTTGATTCGATTTATCATGCGAAAATGATCATCGTCTGGTATGACAAATGGTATAATGAAAAAAGAAGAAATGGCTAACTCAATGGCAAAACGCCTGATTTTATTTACAACCAATATTTAATCCGTTTCCCTTTGATTACTAAAACTACTCAA
>JBDSBP010000231.1:0-8088 GCA_039921525.1 Chitinophagaceae bacterium
AGACGTCGACAAAATACTACAGGTATTCGGTGCAACAGGGCGGGGGCAGTCAAGCCCCTACAAACGCCCCGCCTTTAATATGTTATTTACGCGGTGATATAGGCGCAGCTGATCGAAGACTCATACCTACTTTATTTCTTCCCAGTTTTTTAAATCGTGATATCGACCCAACCTGGTGACCATAGCTGATGGCTGATAGCCAAACTCATACTTCATACCTCATATCTCTAACTTCATTACCTTCGCTCTCACAAGCAGAATATATGAAGAAATTGTTTTTTTTACTACTAACAGGAATAACATTGAACGCATCAGCACAAACCGATTCGGTTTCAGTAACTGTTATTAAAGACCCGCGTGTTAGCCTGTTGGTTAAAAAACAGGCCCAGATCAACGAAGAAACCACACGCGCCAATCGTCGTAACATGCCCGGCTTCCGCATACAGATCATCAATACCAATGATCGCAAAGCCGCTATCGATGCCAAGACCAAAGTATACCATCTATATCCCGAATTGAAGGCCTACATTCAATACCAATCGCCTTATTACCGCTTAAAAGTGGGTAATTTCAAAACAAAAGAAGAAGCGGAAGAATATCAATCAAGCCTGTCAAGAGATTTCGCTAATAGCGTATCTATAGTGCGAGATGTAATTGAGGTAAGACCGGAAATTGAAGCGGTGGAATGATAATTATTAATGGTTAGTGGTTAATTATTAATTATTAATTAGAAAGCGATCAACAACTATAATACCATCGACCACTAACCATTAACCACTAACTGTCGTATAGCATCACATAGGTAACACTTTTTATAGCAGGGATCTGATCCTTTAAAATATATTTGTTTTCTATTAAATGCGCTCCCCTTAAGGATTTGAGTGGATTTAAAAGAAAATAAATATACATGTGGAGAAAGGCAAAAAAGTGTTACCTATGTGATGCTATTTATCAACTAACCATTAACAATTAACCATTAACCAGTAACCATTAACCAGTAACAATTATCTCCTTGCTCAAGGATAAAATTCATAAACTCGCAGGGCAGTATGCTGCCGAATTTATTGATGTTCGCAGGCATCTACATGCTAATCCCGAATTAAGCTACAAGGAGTTTGAAACTTCCAGCCTGGTACAGGGCAAACTCAACGAGTCGGGAATACCCTTTGAAATAAAAGCCACTACCGGGGTAGTAGGACTTATAGAAGGTAAAAACCCCGGAAAAAGAATAATTGCCCTTCGGGCTGACCTGGATGCGCTTCCTATTAATGAAGAAAACGACGTTTCTTATAAATCGAAGAACCCAGGCATCATGCACGCTTGTGGGCATGATGTTCATACATCCGTTTTATTAGGGGCGGCAAAAATTTTGAGTGAATTAAAGAACGATTGGGAGGGTACTATAAAACTGATCTTCCAGCCAGGGGAAGAACGCAACCCCGGCGGAGCCAGCATAATGATTAAGGAAGGCGTGCTTAAAGAACCAGCTCCCTCCGCCATCTTTGGATTACACGTACATCCCGGGCTGGATACCGGTAAACTAAGTTTCCGTGGCGGAAAGGTGATGGCAAGCGCCGATGAAATTTATATTACTATTAAAGGCAAAGGCGGACATGCTGCCGCACCGCACACCACCAGCGATACTATACTGATCGCTTCTCACCTGGTTGTTGCCTTGCAGCAGATCATCAGCCGTAACCGTGACCCGTTCTCTCCATCAGTACTTTCTATCACATCCTTCCAGGGTGGATATACCACGAATGTTATTCCCAGTGAAGTAAAAATGATGGGAACATTTCGGGCCATGGACGAAGCCTGGCGCTTCCAGGCACATGAGCTTATCCGCAAACAAGCCACTGAACTGGTTCATAGCATGGGTGCTGAAATTGACCTGCACATCGATGTAGGTTATCCTACGGTTTACAATAATGAAGATCTCAACCAGCTAGCACGCCACCAGGCGGAAATATTTATGGGAACGGAAAATGTGCTGGAAACGGAATTAAGAATGGGAGCGGAAGACTTCGGCTACTACTCCCAGGTTATCCCTGGCTGCTTTTACCGGCTGGGTGTAATGAATAAAGAAAAGGGCATTACCACAGGCGTTCACACGCCCACATTCAATGTAGATGAAAGAGCTATTGAAACTGGCATGGGTATTATGGCATGGCTAGGTGCTACAATAGGATAAAATTTTTTAAGGCCTCGGCGTTTCAATGGCAGAATTGTACCTTTCAGGCTTTCTGATAGCCGATAGCCGATAGCCGACAGCTGACAGCCGAAAGCCATACCTTTACTACAAATCCGAAAATAACGTATGCATACAGAACTAAGAAAGGAGCAGGCATTAGATTATCATTCCAAAGGACGCCCGGGCAAAATTGAAGTAGTTCCCACCAAAGATGCAAAAACGCAACGTGATCTGTCATTAGCTTATTCTCCCGGGGTTGCCGAACCCTGCAAAGAGATTTTCAATAACGTAGAGGATGTTTATAAATATACGGCCAAAGGCAACCTGGTAGGAGTTATCAGTAATGGGACCGCTGTTTTAGGATTGGGTAACATTGGCCCCGAAGCCAGCAAACCGGTAATGGAAGGAAAGGGAGTGCTATTCAAAATTTTTGCTGATATCGATGTATTCGATATTGAGATCAATGAAACAGACCCTGAAAAATTTGTTCAGATTGTAAAAGCGTTAGAGCCTACGTTCGGTGGAATTAACCTGGAAGATATTAAAGCGCCGGAATGTTTTTACATTGAGCAGAAACTGAAGGAGCAGTTAAAGATCCCGGTAATGCATGATGACCAGCACGGCACCGCCATTATAAGCAGTGCGGCATTACTCAATGCGCTGGAACTACAAAAGAAGAAAATAGGCAAAGTAAGATTTGTAATAAACGGGGCAGGAGCCGCCGCCATGGCCTGCGTTTTACTATACAAAGCCCTCGGGGCCCGGCCGGAAAATTTTACCATGTTCGATCGGGATGGCGTTCTTCACGCAGGCCGTACCGACATGGAAGAAAATAAGATGCAATACGCAACCTCCAAACCAGACACAACCCTGGAAACGGCCATGAAGGATGCGGATGTGTTTGTTGGATTAAGCATTGGCAACGTACTAACCGTGGAAATGATAAAAAGCATGGCAAAAAATCCTATCGTTTTTGCGATGGCGAATCCAGACCCTGAGATATCTTACCTTGCTGCAACCTCGGCCCGGAAAGATATCATCATGGCAACCGGCCGGAGTGATTTTCCTAACCAGGTAAATAATGTGCTGGGATTCCCTTTCATTTTTCGTGGTGCCCTGGACGTTAGAGCAACGCAGATCAATGAAGCTATGAAACTCGCCGCCGTACACGCGCTCGCCGAAATGGCTAAATCAGCCGTGCCAGATATCGTAAACCTGGCATATAACGAAAAAACAATTTCCTTCGGTGAAAACTATATTATTCCCAAGCCTCTTGATCCGCGTTTATTGGTTACCGTGGCACCTGCCGTGGCAAAAGCAGCCATGGAAAGCGGTGTGGCCCAGAAAGATATTACCAACTGGGATGCCTATTCGGAAGAATTAAACCGCCGCCTGGGATTGGACAACCAGTTACTAAGAGCCATCGGCAGCAAAGCCCGGCGCGAACCACGTCGCCTGGTATTTGCTGAAGCGGATAACATAAAGGTCTTGAAAGTGGCCCAAATTGTTTTTGATGAATCCGTAGCATATCCTATACTTTTGGGTAATGAAGAAAAGATACGCTCCATAGCCCTTGAAAACAGGATAGATATTGAAGGTTTGCCTATAATTGACCCCTCGAGCGATGCACAGGAAGCCAAAAGAAAAGAATATGGTGAGCTGTATTTTCGAAAAAGGCAACGCAGGGGCGTTAACCAATACGAAGCGTTCAAAGAGATGAATGACCGCAACTATTTTGGTTGCATGATGGTAGAAACCGGCGATGCAGACGCTATGATCTCGGGCCTCACTAAAAATTACCCTGATACTATCCGCCCCGCTTTACAAATTATTGGTACGGAAGATGGTGTGAAGAAAATAGCCGGCATGTATTTGCTGCTTACTAAAAAGGGGCCGCTTTTTTTAGCCGATACTACCGTAAACTTCAATCCTACCGCGGAAGAACTGGCAGACATTACTTTAATGGTGGCTAAGGAAGTGCGTAACTTTAATGTTACACCACGCATTGCCATGCTCAGTTATTCTAATTTCGGCAGTAGCAATTCGCCAGAAGCGCAGATGGTCGCCAATGCACGGGAACTGGTCAAAAAAAGAAATCCTTCCCTGATAGTTGATGGTGAAATGCAGGCCAGCATGGCTTTTAACACGGAGATCATGCGCGACAACTATCCATTTAGCGAACTGGCAGACCAGGACGTAAACACGCTCATCTTCCCTAACCTGGCGGCAGGCAATATCGCTTATAACTTATTGAAGGAAGTAGGCGGCGCGGACGCAATCGGTCCTATTTTATTGGGTTTGAAAAAGCCCGTGCATGTATTGCAGCTGGGAAGTTCTGTGAGAAGTATTTACAACATGGCCTTGATAGCCGTTGTTGATGCCCAGATAAAATGTAAAGTTTCCAACGAAGAAATAGAGAAAAGAGCACGATGGTGGAAACGGCTTAAAAAACAATAAACAATGATTCCTGGCCTGTAAAACAAGAAAGGCGTAAATTCATACGAGCTTTTATCAGAACGTGGCATTTTACGATAGCCGGGTTTTAACTATAACTAATTCCAATGAAAATATTCGCTGAGATTGGCCGTTTTATTCTTTTTATTAAGGGGATGTTCACCAGGCCGGAAAATTTTAAAGTGTACTGGAAAGAATTTATGCACCAGTGCTCCGATATCGGGATCGGGTCATTAGGTATCGTCGTTATCATCTCCTTTTTTATTGGGGCCGTTTCTGCAGTACAAACGGCTTACCAGTTGGTAAGTCCGCTGATTCCGAAGTCTTCGATTGCTCAAATTGTGCGCGACACTGTAATACTTGAATTTGCTCCTACCCTGGTTTGTATTGTGCTGGCAGGGGTAATCGGAAGTAAAATAGCCAGTGAGCTGGGTAATATGAGAGTAAGCGAACAGATCGATGCGTTGGAAATCATGGGTATTAATACCAAAGCCTACCTGGTATTGCCGAAAATTGTGGCAGCCATGCTGGTCATCCCCATGCTTGTTGTAATAGCTACCGGCCTCGGCATATTGGGCGGACGAATTGCGGGTGTGGGCTCCGGGATACTGTCTTCCGATGAATTTGATAAAGGCCTTATGCAGAATTTCGTGCCTTATAATGTATTCTTTGCGCTGGCCAAGGCATATACCTTCTCTTTTATAATATCCAGCATCCCGGCATATTTCGGATTTTATGTAGAAGGAGGTGCGTTAGAAATAGGCCGGTCAAGTACAAGATCAGTGGTAGTTAGTTGTATATTAATATTATTTGCAGATTATTTGTTATCTGCACTATTGTTGTAACAATTTTTTATAAAAATTCCGGGAACCGGGTTATGATAGAAGTTAAGAATTTAAAGAAAGGATTTGGTGATAAAATAGTCATCAACGACGTAAGTGCCGTTTTGCATGATGGCAAATGCAACCTTATCATCGGCTCAAGTGGAAGTGGTAAAACCGTTTTAATGAAATGCCTGATAGGACTTTTTAAACCAGATAGCGGTGAAATTTTATATAATGGCAAGCCATTCAGCACCATGACCAATGAGGAAAAAAAGTTTATCCGGCAGGAGATTGGGATGCTGTTCCAGGGTGCCGCACTTTTTGATAGTTTAACCGTTGAACAGAATATTATGTTCCCTTTAGACATGTTCACAAAGGGATCGTACCGGACAAAAAGAAAACGTGTAGATGAAGTGTTAAACAGGGTGGCTCTTGAAAAGGCCAATAAAAAATTCCCCGCCGAGATAAGTGGTGGTATGAAAAAAAGAGTGGGTATTGCCAGGGCCATTGTATTAAACCCCAAATACCTGTTTTGTGATGAACCCAATTCTGGCCTCGATCCTCAAACTTCTTTAGTGATAGATAAGCTTATCCAGGAATTAACGGTTGAATATGATATTACTACGGTGGTAAATACCCACGATATGAATAGTGTGATGGAAGTGGGCGATCACATCATTTACATGGATAATGGCCTAAAAGAATGGGAAGGGAATAATAAAGAGATCATCTTCAGTAAAAATGAAAAACTGAACGCATTTATTTTTGCCTCTGAATTTCTAAAGGACGCGAAAGACATGCGAATGCTGGAAGTAGCCGGTAAAATTGATAATGACAGGGATATGAATGAATTGATGAACAACCCTGATGCCAGCCCCTTTATTGAGAATAAATAATTAAAGCCTGCCATATGGTTCAATGGAATAAAAGATTCCTTTTACTCTTTTCATTGCTCGCCTTTACCTTATTTCTACCCGCCCATGAATTCTGGCTGCAGCCTGAAAAGTTTATCTGTGAACGCGGTGAGACAATAAACATCCGCTTTGAAGCAGGTGAAAATTTCCAGGGTGAAAACTGGGAGGGTGATGCAACAAGGATTAACAGCCTGAGGTTATACCTGCAGAATGCAAAAGACGATCTCACCGAACAGGTAACGGCAACCGGCGATTCTCTGCAGTTGGCCATGTTTGATGAAGGCACGGCTATGGTTACTTTTAATTCCAACAATGCTTATATTGAGATGGATGCTGCAAAGTTCAATGATTATCTCAGGGAAGATGGATTGCACAACGCCATTGATGAACGTGAAAAAAACCACCAGGCAAATAATCCGGGAAAAGAATTATACCAGCGTAGTGTAAAAACCTTGATACAGGTAGGCACCAAAACCAATAATTGCTTTAAACAGCCTACTGATCTTCCATTAGACATCATCGCTCAAAACAATCCTTACCTGTTAAAGAATAACCAGCCGCTTGTTGTTAAAGTGTTGTTCAATAAAAAAACATTGATTGATTATGATATCAGGCTCTGGCATCGCATTCATGATACCACCCTGCAACAAATTATTAAAACCGATCAAAATGGGGAGATACACTTTAATGTAAATACAAAAGGTAAATGGATGGCGAGTACGGTAAAGATGAACCGGCTTAAAGATGATCCCAAGGCTGAATGGCAAAGCTATTGGGGAAGTTTGACCTGGGGTTATTGAGAGTTAACTGCAGCATAAACCTATAGATTTGCTTTTTTGTGCCGGCGCCTCTATTCAAACCTTATAGGTTTAAACAGACTTCCGCGATCAAAGACCCGTACCAATGATAACCTGGTCCATCAATAACAAAATCAATTATAAAGCACCAATTTTTCCCCTATTTTTGCCCACAATTAATTTAATTTAACATGTCAGTTTTAGTAAATAAAAATTCTAAAATCCTGGTGCAGGGCTTTACGGGCACAGAAGGAACCTTTCATGCCACGCAAATGATCGATTACGGTACCCAGGTGGTTGGCGGCGTTACGCCAGGCAAGGGTGGAACCTTTCACCTCGATCGACCTGTTTTTAATACGGTAGTTGACTGCGTGAAATCAACAGGCGCCAATGTTTCTATTATATTCGTTCCGCCAGCATTTGCCGCAGACGCTATCATGGAATCTGCCGATGCCGGGGTGGAGTTGATCGTTTGTATTACGGAAGGCATCCCGGTTCAGGATATGGTTAATGCAAAAAACTACTTACAGGGAAAAGATATCAGGCTGGTAGGACCAAATTGCCCGGGAGTAATTTCTGCAGGTGAATGCAAAGTGGGCATTATGCCCGGCTTTGTTTTTATTGCCGGAAGAATCGGGATAGTTTCTAAATCAGGCACTTTGACCTATGAAGCCGCCGACCAGGTAGCAAAAGCCGGATTGGGTATTTCAACCGCTATCGGCATTGGCGGAGACCCCATTATAGGAACGCCTACAAAGGACGCCGTAGAGTTACTAATGAACGATCCAGAAACAGATGGAATAGTAATGATCGGTGAAATCGGTGGCAGCATGGAAGCGGAAGCCGCCTATTGGATAAAGGAACATGGCACCAAACCAGTGGTTGGGTTCATTGCCGGTCAGACAGCC
>JBDSBP010000232.1:0-18918 GCA_039921525.1 Chitinophagaceae bacterium
AATGCGGTAAAGCTTGCAAAATATGTATTCAAAAGAAGCAAATAGAGAATGGATTGTTATTCAATTGGAATTAAAGAACGCGATTTTTGGGGTTAATTTTCAGTTGTCCTTTCAGCGAAGCGTCGTCAGGTGCTACACAATAATTCGCTGACGCGCTTTAGCGGAAATCTCCGAAATTTTATGTTGACAGTGTTTTTGCTGAAATACCAAGTATACCGTCCAGAAGCTTTTGCAGTTTTGTGCATTATTTTTCTAAAAATATTGCAAAAAGTTTATAATTTCATAAATGGGATAAAACGATTGCCGATTTCCCATCATTTTTTGCCGGTTTTTGCGTGTTTACTTTTAGACCTGGCAATTAATAATGGAATCATTCAAACTCTGCCAGATAAAATTCAGGAAGCTGTCTATTTTGTCGTTGCGACAATTAAATACAGTTCACATCATAATTAATAGAGCTGGCTTGACCAATTGCTTAACACAAAAATAACTGTATCATGAGTAAAAAATTATTGCTATTTTTTATTTTGCTTTGCTTTTCGGCATATGGATCGTATGCTCAAAAAATGATCAAAGGAAAAGTCACTGATTCCGATGCGGGAACAGTTTTGGCAGGTGTTAGCATAACTCTCAAGGGTTCCAAAACAGGCACCAGTTCAAACAATAGTGGTGAATACACCATTCAAATTATTGATTCTACTTCCACATTGGTTTTTACATTTATTGGCTATGGAACACAGGAAGTTGTTGCCGGAAGCCAGGGTGCCATCAACGTAGCCATGAACCAGGGCAATAAACAACTGTCGGAAGTTGTTGTAACGGCATTGGGCATACGCCGTGAACAGAAATCTATCGGTTATGCCACGCAGCAGGTAAAAGGTGAAAACCTCACTTATACAAAGGAACAAAACGTAATTGGTTCTTTGGCAGGAAAAATCGCCGGCGCGCAGGTAACTGGTTCTTCAGATGCGAGTCTTGGCGGTACGCAAAAAATTCAGTTGAGGGGAGTTAACTCCATAAACGGCGGCGGTCAGCCACTGATGGTTATAGACGGAACTCCCATAGCACAAAGCAATTTTGGCGGCGATGCCAACGGAGTTGATTATGGTAATGTTTCACAGGATATAAACCCGGAAGATGTTGAAAGTGTAAACGTATTAAAGGGCCCGGCTGCATCTGCTCTATATGGATTGAGGGGGCAGTACGGTGTAATATTAATTACCACAAAAAAAGGTGCCAGGGGCGCAAAAAAAGTGGATGTGAACGTAAACAGCGCTTATTCAATTGCGCAAATTACCAACTTTATGCCATTGCAAAATACCTATGGAGTTGGTAATAATCAAACTTTCCAGACCCTGGCTAACGGTCAGAAATATATCAACGGTAATGATGAAAGCTGGGGGCCTGCCATGGATGGCACACCGGTAAGAATGTATTACAGCTTTTATCCGCAGGATCCGCAATATGGTCAGCTCACACCTTTTGTGCCACACACAGATAATATAAAAGATTATTTTCAAACAGGTCAAAATGTTAACAATGGGATTTCGGTAATCGGCGGAAGTGAAAATTCTTCTTTTCGGTTGAGTTATAATAATGCATACATCAAAGGCACCATACCAAACACCTGGCTTAAACGCAATAATCTGGGTTTAAGCTCCTCGTTAAATCTGAACTCACAACTAAGTGTAGGCGTTAACGTTAATTACGCGAATAACGATGGGCAGCGTCCAACGCAGGGGTACCAGGGATCCTTTACAGGCGCGGTGCAATGGTTTCAACGTAATATGGATGTTAACCGGTTACGTGATTACAAATATGCCGATGCAACAATCATGAACTGGAATGTTAACCCAAATACCGCAGGTATTATTACTAATAATAAACCAAGCGACTGGAACAATCCATTCTTCGATGCGTATGAGGTGCTGAATAATGATAGCAGGGATCGCATTTTTGGTGATGTAAATGTGACCTACCAGGTGCTTCCGGGCTTGAAATTAAGTGGATTTGTACGATCTGATTTTTTCACGCAAAATATATCCCATAAAGAAGCTTTTGGAGGCCGTTTAAATGAAGGGTACGCTGTTGCAAAATATCAGAATACGGAAAATAACTATGAGTTTTTAGCACAGTACGATAAGAGGTGGACAGATATAACGGTGAATTTTAATGTAGGTACCAACCTGCTGACGCAAAATTATTCACAATTGGTGCAGGCGACTGCGGGCGGATTATCAAGCCCGGCGAATTACACGATCGCTGCCTCTGTTGATCGTCCCCTAAGCACTTCTTTTTTTAGAAAAAAGGAAGTAAGAAGTGTTTATGCGTTGGGCTCTTTTGGATATAAGGATACTTATTTTATTGATGCTTCTATCCGTAATGATATATCTTCCGCATTGCCTTCCAATAATAATTCCTACTGGTATCCATCCGTATCAGGAAGTTTTGTATTTAGCGAATTGCTTAAGTGGCACCCGTTATCATTCGGTAAATTAAGAGCTGGTTATGCCATCGCCGGATCAGATCTTTCTCCTTATCAAACTTCCTTTACCTATGCTTTAGGAACTGTATACCCGGGAACTACCGGTACCATAAATACACTAACGGTTCCGGATAATCTGAAAAATCCGAACATCAAACCGTCTTTTGCCAATTCATTTGAAGTAGGTACTGATCTAAGGTTTTTTAATAATCGTTTGGGTCTGGAATTCACTTATTATAACCAACAGAATAAAGACCAGATCATTAATCTTTCCGTTTCGGGTGCCAGCGGGTTTGATCAGACGGTTGTAAATGCCGGGGTAATCCAGAATAAAGGAATTGAAATAGCATTAACCGGGCAGCCTGTTAAATCGAAATTTATCAGTTGGGAAACAACGCTCAATTTTGGCCGGAACAGGAGCCAGATTAAGGAATTGTATCCCGGCATTAATGTGTACCAATTAGATGTCAATGTCTATTCAAGTGTATCCATCTATTTAAACTCCACTGTGAATAAAGGATTTGGCAGCCTCGTAGGACAGGCCTACCTGCGTGATGCAGCTACCGGTGGTATTCTTTTAGGAACAGATAATATGCCGTTGTTTGAAACCAATCACGATTTTGGCAGTGTGCTGCCGGAGTTTACGGGTGGCTTTTTAAACAATATTAAAATCGGGAAATTCACCATAAGTGCCATGATCGACTTCCAACAAGGCGGACAGTTTTTTAGCTGGTCAAAAATGTTAGCTGTGAAATCGGGACAGGCGGAAGAAACAGCTGCGTTGAATGATAAAGGCTTTAATGTAAGAGCGCCCCTTGCTAATGGCGGCGGTTATAAAATCACCGGCATTTCACAAGCCTCCGGTCGCGAAGTTTCTGCTTATGTTGATGCAAGAACGTACTTCAGAAATAATATCGGTACCAGGATTTACGAAGAATGGTTATTCGATGCATCATACATAAAACTGAGGGAAGTGAGTATTGGCTATAACCTGGGTGAGAATTTATTAAAAAAACTGCCTTTTAAATCAGCCAAGCTGGCTTTCATTACACGTAATCCATTTATGATCTGGCAAAAAGCCCCGAAAGGACTCGATCCCTCAGAGCTTTCTTCCGGCAGCGCATCCATTAGCTGGATAGAAAAAGGCGAACTGCAAAGAGTTCGTTCACTGGGTGTAAATCTTAACCTGACATTTTAAGAAGGAAATCATGAGAAAAACATATAAATTTTTAAACCTGGTGGTGTTTGCTGCCGTGTTATTAAGTAGTTGTACCAAGTTTAGTGATTCAATCAATACCGACCCTAACAGTCCTACAAAGGCTTCGGGAACGCAGCTCATAGCAAACGCCGAGCTTTCTTTACCGGGAATGGGTTCTTCACCTTACGGTGTGCACTACCCGCAATTTTTGTCTAATACATCTTTCACTGATAACAGCAGATATGTAACTATAAATTTTAATTTTTATAGTTTCTATACCGGCCCGCTGATGAACCTGGACAATGCCATCAACTCCACCTTAAGTGCCAATGAAGGGCCTGTAGTTAACCAGGTAGCAGTCGCCAAAATTTTAAAGGCTTATTTCTACTGGCACATGACAGACCGATGGGGCCCATTACCCTTAACCAACGCGTTAAAAGGTAAGGACAATTTTACACCTTCGTACGACAGCCAGCAATCCATATACAATTCATTATTTACATTGCTGGACGAAGCGAACGCGGCGATTGTAACTGCCAATGGCAACATTAAAAACGATATCGTCTATGCCGGTGATATCAATAAGTGGAAGAAACTGGGAAATACCATCCACCTTCTCATGGCACTGCGACTTTCAAAAGTAGACCCGGCAAAAGGGACAGCAGAATTTAATAAGGCATTGACAAACGGGGTCATGACTGCAAATTCGGATAACCTGGCCTATCCTCATTTACTGGAGCAAAACAATGAAAATTTCTGGTGTGGCCAATTTACACGCCTGGGAAGAAATTGGTTTGCTTTGAGTAAGCCGTTGGTAGATTATATGTTACCGTTAAACGATCCGAGATTACCTGTTTTTGGAAATAAAAATAATGCCGGTACCTATGTTGGGTTGGCATACGGATTGGCCGTTCCTAATTCAAATGACATTAGTAATGTTTCTTTATTGGGCTCTGGTATTCGTTTGCAAAACTCTCCCGTTTACCTGGTAACCTATGCACAGTCTTTGTTTGCAATGGCGGAAGCTGCAAAACTGGGATGGATTACCGGTGGAGATGCAACGGCGAAAACAAATTATGAGGCGGCTATACAAAACTCTGTAGCGCAATGGACTGGTAGCACTACCGGTGTTGCTACATTTCTTACCCAGGCTGGTGTTGTGTATAGCCCGGCAACTGCCATTCAACAAATTGCCTACCAGCGTTGGGTTCACCTGTTTTTACACGGCTATGAAGGCTGGGCAGAATGGAGAAGAACCGGTTACCCTGCTTTGGTTGCCGCACCAGGTGCCAACGGGGATAAAATCCCCAGAAGGGAAGCATATCCTACACAAGAAAGAGCTAACAATGCAACGAATTATACTGCCGCGGTGGCTTCATTTCCATATACAGGTACTGATGATTTAAATGCAAGAGTTTGGTGGGATAAGCCATGATATGAATAAACCCGACCCAATCCGCAACCATGTGGATATTAGTTAACTTCACGGCTGACTTCTTAGAGCCACAAATTTTTGCCCGGGGAAACCCATGGGCCTGTCGCTTTTAAGTGTAAATTGAATTTCGTTTTTTAGAACGGTACCATAATAGAAATTCTTAAAGTCTACGGTTCTGTCTCCATCAAATGATTGCTCTACCGTGTAGAAGGAAAGGTGGTTTTTATTAATCTTACCTTCGAAAAAATCTTTTTTGAAATTGTAACCTTTCCAATCTACGGTTGACCGTATATTTATACTTCCAACAACAGTATGTTCATGAGTTTCTAGCTCAAAATAAATTTTATATTTATCATGTTGATCAAAAGGATTGACTAATTCATATGTAGACCATTTGCCATTTACATTGAAAGAGGAATCTTCAATGGCGGATAGAGTATTCTTATTCTTTTTATTAAACGAGAATGGTTTACTAATACCGGTGTTGAATAGATAAATTATAAGGAGCGTTATAGCTACAACAATTGTTGCAACAATTATGGAGGTTCGGATGGCTATACGTTTCGCACCCTTACTTTTTATTGGTAGTGAATTTTCCAGGCTCAGTGATTTCAGCAACGTATTGAGTCCATTTTCATAAGATCCTGTAAAATCAATATGCTGTAACCTGCTTATGTTAAAAGGCTTTTTTATATCTTTCTCCAGCAGGATCGGTAAAATTTTCTTTTTGGTTTCAAGGGCGTAATTGATCTCATTTAAAACGTTGTCGGAAGCAACGGAGGTATCACTCAGAATAATTAACAGGCAACCGGATTCCTGCAGTGCTTTTTCGATTTCTTCGTCCCAGGGTTCACTTGGCCGTATGTCTATTTGATCAATCCAAATATCTACTCCTGCTTTGCGTAAATCTTCTCCGAGCTTTAAGGCAAATTTTCCATCAACCCTGGAATAGCTAAAAAAAATTTGTCCAATTTGCATGAAAATGTTTTTTATAGTTACGGAAAATTCAGAATGTAAGGTTAAATGTATTACAAAAAGGAATACTATTGCGGGTGTTTAAGGGTTTTCGATTTTATCTAAAAGAACTTTAAGGTCATTGACGTCTGTTAGTCTGCCGCTCTTTGGTACGGAGCCGTCGAACGTTTCAAATAGTTCCTCAATTCCTTACCCCGTTCAATGTATAATTCTATTTTTACAATTATTTCTTAAATTGACCCTGTTAAATATTTATTATGAGAAGTAGATTTCTTTGCCTGATGTTAGGCGCTCTTGTTGTTCTAGGTGTTAGTCGTTGCACGCAGTCAGAAAGAAAACCGTTTAATAGTGAGGTATTTAACGCCATGCTAAATAACTACTGGAAGGATTCTTACGCGTTACATCCCCTGGATGCTACTATGTTTGGTGATTATAGCTATAATGACAAGTTTCAAAATACCTGTACGCAAGAATACCGCGATGCACTGAAAAGTTTTTACCAGCGTTACCTGGATAGTTTAAAAGTATATGACACAACGGGCATAAACGTGCAGGACGAACTCAGCTTTAAAATATTGTCGTATGACATGCAAACGGAACTGGACAGACTGAAATTTGATATTTGGAAAATTCCGTTTACGCAAATGGGCGATGCAGGCAACACGCTATCAGCCAATATGGTGATGGCAATGGGACAATATGGCTCGGGAGAATCTGTTCAACCGTTTAATACGGTTAAGGATTATGATGACTGGTTGAAACGTGTACATGCCTATTCTGCATGGTGCGATAGTGCCATTGGAAATTTTAAGCAGGGTTTAGCATCGAGTTATGTATTACCCAAAACGCTGGTGGTTAAAATGATTGATGTGTGTAATGGGCTTATAAATAGGGATATTACTAAAAGTATTTTTTATGGCCCTGTTAAAAAGATGCCTGTATCGTTTAGCCAGGAGGAGAAGGATCGCATTAAAGCAGCTTATTCGTTAGCTATCAAAGATGAATTGAATGTAGCAAATTCAAAGCTGTCTTCATTTTTAAAAGATGAATACCTGCCAAAGGCGACGACAACATCCGGCGTTGGTTCTTTGCCCGGGGGCGAAGCGTATTATAAGTTTTGTGTTAGGTCATGGACAACCACCGACAAAACACTGGATGAAATTTACAACACCGGCTTAAGTGAGATTAAGCGCATCCGGCAGGAAATGGAAAATGCAAAAAATGCCGCTGGTTATAAAGATGAGCTTACCTCGTTTTTTAATTATATGAAGAACGGAAAACAGTTTGAGCCTTTTAAAACTGCGGACCAGGTATTGGATTCCTTTCGCCATATTTATAATATTATAAAACCAGCCTTACCAAAATATTTTGTGCTGTTTCCCAAAAGCCAGTTCGAAATAAGACAAACAGAAGCGTTCAGAGCTGCAAGTGCAAGCATTGAATACGCGCAAGGCACACCTGATGGTAAAAGGCCAGGAATATTTTATGTGCCGATACTGGATGCTACTAAATTTAATATCACCTCAGGTATGGAAAGCACCTTTTTGCACGAAGCTATTCCAGGTCATCATTTCCAGTCATCATTGCAAATAGAAGATACTACTTTGCCGGCGTTCCGCCGTTTTAAATGGTATGGTGCTTACGGCGAGGGATGGGCGCTTTATTGTGAAAGCCTGGGCAAGGATTTAGGGCTTTATACCAATCCTTATCAATTCATGGGTGCATTGGGAGATGAGATTCACCGTGCCATTCGTTTGGTGGTAGATGTTGGTATACATAGCAAAGGAATGACGAGGGAGCAGGCTATCGCTTTCATGGTAGAAAACGAACCTATAAGTATGGAAAGCGCCGTTGCAGAAATTGAACGTTATATGGCAATGCCAGGGCAAGCACTATCGTATAAAATAGGGGCTTTAAAAATAAAGGAGCTACGTAACAAATATTCGTTACAGTCAGGTAACAATTTCGATATCAGGGAATTTCACAAGGAGGTTTTGAACAGTGGTTGCCTGCCGCTTTCCGTATTGGAAGAAAAGCTGGATAAGTGGGCCAAGTTGCAGAAATAAACCAGGGAGGCGCAGAAACAGGGGTAAACATAATCTACGAAATTAAAAAGAGGCTTAGCTTTAGGTAGCCTATTTTTTTAAATGCCTTAAAGTGTATTACGGTGTCATTACTGTGTTTTTCTGGAGTGTTACTGCATTTTGCGCAAGTATTCTTCCATTAACGGATGCTCCTGCCTGCAACTTGATACCTGTCTATCCTAAAATCGTACCTTCAAAATGACTGGTAGCGCCAAATGTAACATCACCGGATTTTTTAACATCACCTTTCAGCCTGTAGCCGCAAACTTTTAAGCCTGCTTTTTTTAAGGTTGCTTTTGATATCTTATTATCAACATTACATCGGGCAGCGGGCACCCTTCCAATCTCATAAGCCAGGGTTTTTAATTCCTGCACAATTAAACAACCTAGTCCCCGCCTGCGGAATGGTTCCTTTACATGCATAAAGATATCTGCATAAGGCAGGTTATAATTCAATATTAATCCGCCACTGGCTGCAATCTCGCCGTTCAGCTCCAGCACATAGTCACTGTCATCTTCTGCCATTAGGTCTTCCGTTTTTCTCTTTCGGAAAATTGTACCAGGGGTAAAATAATTGGTTTTGTAATGGTCTTCAAAAAGTATTGCTTCCGCATGTATATTTTGCGCATACTCATATAACATGCTCGTCAACAATAAATCATTGGTCTGGCTTTCAATAAAAAGGGGAACAGTAATAGATAGAAAATCAGGAAAGATCAAATTGTAAAACTTTCTGAAAGGCTTTAACATATAAAATTCAAAAATAGTATCCCTGTCTTCCCTGCGGTCGGTTCCCCATACCGAACCATATCCAATCTTCTGGCCATCTATCATAAAAAGATACGTATCAGCCCATCCATAATCATGGCATTTGTTACAGATGAATTGAAAATTATTTTCCTTCAAGAATAAAGCACGAAATGACTGAACTTCACTGAGGGCGGTTTTTGTTATCTTTAACTCCATATAAAAGACTTGATGACGAACTTAGAATAGCGCCAATTTACAAATTTGAAATGGCAATAGCATCGCAATTTGTTAACTCCTTACAGCCAGGGATGGCTGGAGTTAGCTTTAAAATCAGTCATATGACAACTAAAAAGCCTTCACTTTTAGCTCATCTGCGCGATATAATTTATTTTACCCTTATTGTAATTATTCCTTTTTTTATTTTTAATGCCAGGCGTTTTTAAATGTTTACATCAACTTCGTCTATGCATAGCGCCAAAAAATAGTAAATTGTACCATTATATCAATTTATTACAAACGCTTTTATGAAAAATTATTCCGTGGCTCTTTTGCTGGTGATATTTTATCTGTTCAATTCATTATTTGCCGAGGCTGAAGTTCGATTGCCATCTATCATAGGCAATCATATGGTGTTGCAACAAAAAACGGAGGTGAAAATTTGGGGTTGGTGCGATCCAGGTGAAAAAATCAAGATCAGGACTGATTGGGATACCACTTCATATGCAACTTCCGGTTCAAGCGGTGCGAAATGGAGCGTGCAGTTGAAAACACCGGCGGCAGGCGGTCCTTATAAGATTACCATTGCCGGTGCTAACACTATTATTTTAGAAGATGTACTGATTGGCGAAGTATGGGTATGCAGCGGACAAAGCAATATGGAAATGAATATCAACTGGGGACTTAATTATCCGGAAGATGTAACCAATGCCACCAATAAGAGCATTCGTTTTTTCCATATCCCGCGCGTAACATCCGACTATCCCCAGGAAGATATCAAAGCTAAATGGGTGGTTTGCAACCGGGACGACATGAAACGATTCAGCGCAGTCGGTTATTTTTTCGGAAGTAAACTGCAACAGGAGATGAATATTCCTGTGGGCCTGATTAACTCCAGTTGGGGTGGTACCCCGGCAGAAACATGGACGCCCAGGGAGGAAGTGGAAAAAGATTCTACGTTGATAACAGCGGCTAAACAATTAACTGCTGCACCCGGATGGCCCATTATTCCAGGCATCGCGTATAACGCTATGATATACCCACTGACAAATTATAAGATCGCCGGCGCTATCTGGTACCAGGGCGAATCTAATGTGCCAACCTGGTCTACCTATCATCCTTTACTTAATAATATGATTGGTGCCTGGCGCAAGGCATTTCAAAAAGAATTTCCTTTTTATTTTGTTCAGATAGCTCCTTTCTCCGGCTACGGAAAAGATAATTACCGCTCGGCACTTTTGCGGGAAGCGCAAACAAAAGTTCTCACTACGGCCAATACAGGAATGGTGGTAGTGAGTGATTTAGTAGATAATATTGCTGATATACATCCCAAACTGAAAAAGGAAGTAGGAGTACGATTGGCTAATTATGCACTGGCCGAAACCTATGGGAAAACGGAACTTGCTTATAAAAGCCCCGTGTATAAAACGATGAAAGTAGAAAAGAATAAAATACGCATCTCCTTCGATTATGCAGATAAAGGTTTACTAAGTAAAGGGGGTGATGTCACGGAATTTTATATTGCGGGAGCAAATCAAAATTTTTTACCTGCCTCTGCTAAAATAGAAGATAACACAGTTGTGGTATTTAACAAAGACATAAAAGATCCGGTTGCCGTACGTTTTGGCTTTAACAACTCGGCCATGCCTAACCTTTACAGTAAAGAAGGTTTGCCCGTTAATTCTTTCCGCACAGATAATTGGCCGGCAAGCGGCAGTACGGTCAAAAAATAAGCGATCTGTTTAGAAATAAACAGTTGTTTAAAAAATAGCCTACGAATAGTTTTACCTTTCCATGCAATTTTAATAATTTTAATACAACAAGATAGTTTGCTTATGACACACGCACCTTCTATTATGCGCATGCACCTTGGTTGTCGTATCTGGATCGCAGAAATGAATTTTGATCTTAATGTTTTAAGAATTTTTGACGATTACCTGAAGGAACTGTCTAATAAAAAAAGTGAAACCGAAATAAAAATAGGTATTGAGCATTTTGAAAAAGAATTTGTTGATATCAGGAAAGAGATAGATGAATTACGGCATGAGATGCACCTGCTTAAAATGAAACTGGGTGCCTATGCAAGAGAAAATAAAATACTTTCAGATAAAAATGCTGACACATCCATCTACACAGTCATAGAGAAACGGTATGTTAACTTCAGAAAAGCATTTAGCAAGAACAAAAATGAATTTACTGCCTTCGAGGGGAAATGGCTGGATTAGATCCGCACTATTTTTTACAAACTACCTGGGCGCCCGCTGACATTCCAACTACTCTATCTCATTATCTGCACCGGCTTTTAAACCAGCGTGCCATGCCCATCCAAAATATAAAGACAAAAAACTCTTTTATTATATTTCCCTTACCTTTATGCCAGAAACAGAAATACGATGAAAGAAAAACATACTGATGCCACCCCTCAACGGCCTGACGGAGGTCGTTCGATTGATTCCTCCCTTTTATTCATGGACCTGCCTGTATTGATGGAACAAATTAAAAATGAAGCCGCCTGGAAAACTAGTGATAGGAATGCCATAACCGTTTTTAAATCAGAAAACATGCGCATTGTGTTGATCGCTCTCCATGAAGGCACCGAAGTTAAACGGCACACTGCAAATGGAACTATAAGCGTGCAGGTGATGGAAGGACAAATTAAATTTAGTACGGACAAGCAATCTTTGCAATTAAACAAAGGACAAATGCTGACATTACATGAACGAATTCCCCACAGTGTACTGGCAATAAAAGAGGCAATGTTCTTATTAACACTTTCTGTTAATATGCCAGAAAAACAAGGTTGATAAGAAGTTTTACCTATTAAAATGGGAAAATGCACGTTAAAATGAAGCGGGTTTATGAGAAGCCAGAAAAAGAAGATGGCATGCGCATTCTTGTAGACAGGCTTTGGCCACGTGGTCTTACAAAAGAGAAAGCAAAAGTTGATGTATGGATGAAAGAAATCGCTCCCAGTACAGAACTTCGTAAATGGTTTGATCATGATCCCGAAAAATGGGAAAGCTTTCAGAAGCGATACCAACAGGAAGTCAAAGAGAACCATGAACAGGTTTCGCTTTTAAAAGATTATTTAAAAAACGGGATAGTAACATTATTATATGCCGCTAAAGATGAACTACATAACGAGGCAATAATTCTCAAGGATATTTTTGACCGGTAATATTTATGAAAAGGAGGCCCATCTGTCAATGACCTGGAATAGCAGCATACTCAAAAGATTAATTTTCAAACAGGATCAACATGGCGAATAATGAATTTACTGATATGAGTACGGTTGCCATTCACGGCGCTCAATCGGTAATGGCGGAGCACGCTCATTTAACCCCTATTTTTGCAACCTCTGCTTTTACTTTCGACAATGCTGAACAAGGTATGGACCGTTTTTCCGGTAAAGAACCTGGTTACACGTATTCTCGTTTTGGAAACCCTACGGTTACGGTTGCAGAAGAAGTAATAGCGGCACTGGAAGCATTTGATATTAAGAATGAAATGGGCGAGCCCTTACAACTGAAGGCACTACTGCATGCGAGTGGTCAATCTGCCATGGCTACCATGTTTATGTCTAACCTCGTTGCAGGCGACAGTATATTATGTAACAATGCTATTTATGGAGGCACCTTCGAATTTTTGAACAATTTTATTACGCAGTTTGGAGTTCGCTCATTGTTCACTGATATGAGAGATTTAAACATTCTTGAAAACATTATCAGGAAAGATCCTTCAATTAAGCTATTGCATCTGGAAACTCCGGCAAACCCAACCATGCAATGTGTCGATATCGAAGCAGTTTGTAAAGTGGCGAAGCGACACCATTTGAAGGTAACGATCGACAATACATTTGCCACCCCCTATTTGCAGCAGCCATTTAAATATGGAGTTGATTTCATCTTTCATTCTACTACAAAATTTCTTAATGGACATGGCACTTCCATTGGCGGTGTACTTATCGGCAAAGACATCTCTTTCATGAAAACCAGGGTATATAACACGTATAAATTGTTAGGTGGTAATAGCAACCCATTTGATGCTTTTTTATTGATCCAGGGAATAAAAACACTTTCTATAAGAATGGAAAAGCATTGCAGCAATGCATTACGGGTGGCTCAATATTTATCAGCTCACTCAGCAATAGAACAGGTGTACTATAATGGGTTGCCGTCTGATCCAGGTTATGCAATTTCTGTAAAACAAATGCGAAATCATGGTGCGGTTTTAAGTTTTGAATTAAAAGAAGGATTTGAAAAAGCGAAAAAATTTATTAATAAACTTAAGGTATGTGTAAGAGCAGTTTCTTTGGGAACAGTAGACACTTTAATATCTCACCCGGCATCTATGTCGCACTCGGGTATGTTAAGAGAAGACAGATATAAATCAGGAATAACGGATGGACTTATACGGATGAGCGTAGGCCTGGAAGATATCAATGACATTTTAAGTGACCTCGATCAGGCATTAAACTAGTTTTGTGGTAAGTATAATAAGGCAATCATTGGCTATCAGCTATCAGCTATCGGCTTTCAGCAGATCAAGCTATGATATATTTCCTTTTGATAGCTGAAAGCCGATAGCCAAAGCGTCAAATTATGGGTAACCTAACAGTATTAAAAGGTAACCTCAGCAGTTCAAATTATCATTCATTTTTATATTTAGAGAAACGTATGTTTTCCAAGACTTGTGAGTATGCTATCCGGGCCATGATTTTCATAGCGCAAAAATCGGAATTTGGAGTTAAAGTGGGAATCAAAGAAATCGCGAAGGGAATTGCTTCACCCGAACATTTTATTGCTAAAATTTTGCAGGATCTAAGCAGTAAAGGCCTTGTTCAATCCGCTAAAGGGCCCAATGGAGGTTTTTACCTGGATGAACCTTCCAAAACCAATACACTGGCAGATATAGTGGAAGCAATTGATGGTAACAAGCTTTTCACAGGGTGCGCATTGGGTTTAAAGAATTGTTCCGAAAAAAGACCTTGTCCTTTGCATGATGAATTTAAATCGATTCGTATGCAACTGCACAGCATGTTGCAATCTGCAACCGTAGCAGAGTTTAATTTGGAACTGACAAGGGGAATGAGTTTTTTAAAAAGATGAAAAGCAATTGCCTTCGGGAATTTTGTCAGATAAACCGGTACTAAGATTATGAAAGAGATGAATGATATATTGACGGTAAAGGATATTAAAAAACTGGTTGATGCCTTTTATATAAAAGTAAAACAGGATGAATTGCTGGCTCCCGTTTTTTATGAAAGAATTCAGGGCGATTGGCAACCCCACCTGGAGAAAATGTATTCCTTTTGGCAAACCGTGTTACTGGAGGATAAAACTTACTTTGGAAGCCCTTTTCCACCACATGCACAATTACCAATAGAACACGCTCATTTTCATAAATGGCTACAGCTATTTGCGGACACCATCGATACATTATTCCGGGGTGAAAAGGCGAAAGAAGCAAAATGGCGGGCTGAAAAAATGGCGGAAATGTTTGAAAGCAAGATAAACTTCTACAAAAAGCAGGGATTTAAAAACCTGCTATAAATACAATATAGATTCCCGTTAGTAGCAGGTTATTTTATCATCAAGAAAAAATAATTTACAAATTAAGATTTGACATGGTTCTAAAAACGTCTTCGATACATTTTAAGGGTTTATATGAAGGTCAGTCATACTCACTCGACAGCTATTCTAATGAATATAGGAATTTGATGGTGCTATTGAAGGATAAGATTTGCCCGGATGATTTTGGACAATGCGGTGGACAAGGCAGATGTGGTACCTGCCTGGTTAAGGTTTTGGGATTAAAAGCTGACCCATTTGAAGTTTATAGAAATGAAAAAAGTACTATAGCAAAAATGGGGATTGTGGATCCGGAAATTAGATTATCGTGCCAGATCCTGGTGAATGAAGATTTAAAGAATGTTACAGTTGAGCTTATTGATAATATCTGAACTATGATTTGTGTGATGTAGGGAAGATTATGAGCGATATCATCACTTGAACCTAGTTTCATGTCAAACATAAACTGTCGGTTATTTTGGCTATCAGCTATCGGCAGTCAGCTATCAGGAAAACAATGCTAGAATTAGTTTCCTCTTGATAGCTGATAGGGGAAGGCTGATAGCCAAAGCGTCATTTTAGAGTTGACATAACACTAGATCATCTTTGTCAAATGTTCAACCAGTATTTGCTTTACCTATTTTATATTTCCTCCCACTGATAAACCACTCGGTACTGCAGCCGGTATCTTCTTATCGTATTTATCGTCATTAAGCGAGTTCAAGAATTCCACAATGCGGGCGATGTTTTTAAATTCTAATTTGATCTTTTTAGCCAGTGGATCTAACTGTGCCCTGGTCAAGTTACTATTGGGCAACTCATTACCTTGAAGGTCTTCATAAAAAGTCAACACGTCGTCCAGTGTTCTTATTTTGCCGCTGTGCATGTAGGGATAGGTTAATCGGAGGTTTCGCAAGGATGGTGTACGAAACGCGAATGTATTTTGAAAGCCCGAATCAATACCGGCGCGATTTTCATTGTCCTTCACCCCCATTACGTGCGTCTTATAATCAGAAAGCATGGGCCCATTGTGGCAACGTGCACATCCCGACTGAATGAATAAGTCCATCCCTTCTAATTCAGAACTGGTCAACGCTTTACTGTCGCCTCTCATGTATTGATCAAACCTCGAATTATTTGCCAGCAGCGACCGCTGAAAGCTTGCCAGCGCTTTGCCCAGGTTTGAATCACTTACTGCCTCGGGTGCATTAAAGGCCAGTGTAAACAAACGGCGGTATTCAGGTATTGATTTTAGTCTTTTAATTACTTCCCCAACAGCCATGTTTTCTCCATCCTGACTACCACTCATTTCTTCCAATTGCCGGATGGGATGCAGGGCTTGTTCTTCAAGGCTCTTGGCTCTAAGATCCCAGAACATGGGCGCTTCTTCAGGCACGTAATTTCCATCAACATCGATTCCGTTAAAAGCAGTGTTCAATAAAGTTTGAGAATTTCTTTTAGTAAAAGGGATACTATTTGGTTGTAAAAAAACTCTTTTTTCGCCCAGGCCTTTACCATTCACGCCAATTGATATCTGCAGGCTTTCAGCATAAGCAAATTCAGGATGATGGCAGGAGGCGCAGGAGACATCATTTTTACCGGAAAGAATGGGGTCAAAAAAAAGCAATCGGCCCAATTCAATTTTTTCGTTGGTCGACGGGTTATTCGCCGGACTTTTATAGCCGGTTGGAAGTGCGGCAATTTCACCAAGATCAACAGGTGCTATCTTGCGTGCCTTTTCTTTATCATTTGACGACTCGCATCCCTGGTTTATCAGTGCCCATGCGGCCATAAACAAAATAATAAAAAATACAACTCTAAACGGCATAACTTACTTGTGGCTAACAGATGCAACCAATCTGTATGAGACAGTAAAAGTAATCAATAAATGGCAGATTGTCGATATTGCTGCGCTGCGAATATCTATTATTTGATAAAAGTAACCATAATTATGCTAGAACGAATACCCAAATAATGGTAGCAAAACATAGTATGTTTAATAGGTTAAATTGAACATAGGTAGATTAATGTCGTTTAGTTTAATTGTGCATTAAAATTATTGGATAAAACTTCATGGATGAAGAAAAGAATACAATATTGTTTACCGTTATTTACCAGGAAACAGAATATCCTGTGCAGACGAGGCGAAATCAATACTATTCTTTAATGACGCTGATTTCTGATAGATTAGCCCTGCCTGGTTTTGGACTGTGTTGCGGGATGGGAAGCTGTGGAACCTGTATGGTAGAAATTCGTGACAGTTTTTCTAACAGGAAAAGATTCGAATTGTCATGCGATATTCAAATTAATGATGATCTTGCTAATACTACAATTATTGTAGAGGGATTTTAAACCTGTCCGACCTGGAATTGACCATTACATTAAAATAGTTGAGCTTACCTTATGAATAAGATTCTGTCAGAACAATTTATGTTCGCTACCGGTATTGAAAATAGTTATCCTACTATTTTACTACCAGATGGTACGGAAAAAAGAGTGGATGAGATGGAGAAAACTGATCATTATAAACAGTGGTCAACCGATTTTGAATTGGCAGCCTCCCTGGGTATTACGCACCTGCGGTATGGGCCGCCGTATTACAAAACGCATATTGGCCCTGGTAAATACGATTGGGATTTTGCAGATATTACATTTAGAAAATTGAAGGAGCTCCATATAATCCCGATTGTTGATTTATGTCATTTTGGGATACCTGACTGGTTGGCGAATTTTCAAAATCCTGATTTTCCCATTTATTTCGCGGAATACACGAGGGCATTTGCGGAACGCTTTCCTCACCTGCAATATTATACCCCTATCAATGAAATATCTATTACAGCTACTTTCTCTGCTTTGTATGGCTGGTGGAACGAAAGACTTAGAAGTGAACAGGCTTTTGTCACAGCCCTTAAACATTGCTGTAAAGCCAATGTGATGGCCATGCACGCCATTTTAAAAGTACACCCAAAGGCCATTTTCATTCAAAGCGAGTCGTCTGAGTTCTATCATCCATCAAACCCGGATGCACAGAAGCTGGCTAATTTCCTGAACGAAAAAAGATTTCTCTCCCTTGATCTTACCTATGGCTACCCGCTTAAAGCCACCATGTATAAATATTTGGTGGATAATGGCATGACTAACGAAGAATATCATTGGTTTGAGAACAACCAGGTGAACGCACGCTGTGTGATGGGTAATGATTATTATATAACCAATGAACACGTGGTTCATGCAGACGGGCGAACGGAGGGTTCTGGAGAAATTTTTGGCTATTACGTGATCACGCATCAGTATTATCACCGCTACCGGTTACCTATTATGCATACGGAAACAAATATAGCTATGCCGCATTCTGTAAACTGGCTTTATAAAGAGTGGGCCAATTTGCACCAGCTAAAACGTGATGGGGTTCCTGTAATCGGTTTTACCTGGTACGGCATGTTACACCATGTAGACTGGGATAGCGTGCTGCTAAAAGACGAAGGCAATGTAAACGAACTAGGCCTTTTCGATTTGCAACGTAATATTATGCCTGTGGGAAGGGCGTATAAAAAATTAATCAGCCAATGGAGAGATGTGTTGGAAGCAGAAAGTTTTGGATTGAATTTTTAAATACTGAAGGGGGGGCCTAACCCCGCCCTGCCTGCACTGTTGCATCCTTCGAACCAATGCAGGGTTTTAACAGAATCGTATAGTCCCCACGTCACCTGCTGATTTTAAATAATAAATCAGTAACGGCATCAGGCATGGATAAAAAAGGACAATGGCTGCTGTTTAAAGGATAAACATTGTTATCATCTATTTTAGCAGCCGCGATCATTCTCTTTTGCAAATCAGGTCCCACAGCATGATCCTGTAATGTTTGGATATAGTACTTGGGAACCTTTCCAAAATTAGCCTCCGATACGGTTGCCGGTTGAACAAACCGTATAGCCGGTTCCACTTTGAATTTTACCAGTATTTTTAGTTTCATTAGTGCAGATCCGTCCTGGCAGAATATATTTATTACCTGGTCTTTCTTAATATCGAGTGTTAACTGATCTTTAGAAGGAATTAGAGCAGGTGGAAGCAAAGATTCAGCGTCCGTATTGGCAAGGTCAAAAAGACTCTGCCCATTCTGGGGTAGGTATGCGCCTACGAAGCATCTTACAATTGGTACGAGAGAAGGAAGTTTTGAAGGTATGCTGACTAACAGGATATTTAAG
>JBDSBP010000233.1:0-6036 GCA_039921525.1 Chitinophagaceae bacterium
TGGAAGGCATCCAGGCCGGCCAGCATGTTTCTACGATAACTAAAGAAGGTGTTACAATGAACGTAATCCATCTCTCTCCCGAGCAGGTAGAAACCCGGGCAGTAGAAACCCCGCACTATCTCAAAACACTATTGAATGTGAAGCCATTGAAACGCGAAGGCATGCTTACCGTTACCGCCAGCACACAGGGCAATCCGCTGGTACTTGCTAATTTGCTTTCGACAACCAATGTCAGTGAAATTACCAGCAAACCAGGCGAAGGGTATGTTTCAGGAACGGTTTCGGGAAAAAATTTCGTCTTCAGTACCCGGCCGGGAAATAGCTACCGTTTTGGAGATATAGAAACGGATGCACTTGCTATAACGTGGTTGGATGACCGCTATTTTGTAGCGATGGCTACTTCTTTCCGTAATGGAACTTTGTTATGGAGTGCCGATAAACCGGTAACCTTTGAGTATTCCGAAGATGGTTTCAAGTATTATTGCAGCACGGCATGTTCTATGGTGATGGGATTTGATAAGCGGCCTGTATCTGTTGCATTGAATGGTAAAGCTATTAAAACGTTTACTTATGATCAAAATGGTAAAACGATAAGGGTGGCGGTTCCCGGGGGGGAAGGCACTATCGTTATTCAATAAGGGTTCAGCGTTTGGAGGTAAGTTATATTTTAAAGTAGGCCTCGGGTGAATCTTGAATTTGGAGATCGTACTATTAATTTCTTACCATAAAAACAAAACACCATTTCGATAATAGGTTTCTTTACCATACCTCCGGTTATACATATATCGCTTGTGTTCCCACCACATGTGGCACCCCTGGCAGAAAGCAGCGAGGTTGTCAAACCGGTTGTTGGTACGGTCAGGCAACCAAGAACATCTGCTCCCCTGCGAGGATATCCAATCTTTTGTTCGCCTTTATTTCGTATATCCAGTTAAAATAAGGATGGGTGGCAAACTGCAGATATATACCAGTATTTGTGTTGGAAGAAGGCGGTAATAACAGAACCCCAGACCATCGGTAGATGGTTTGATAGTAAGAGGATGAGTAAGCGCCGATGTTATACCAATACCGGCATTGCCAGAAGTGGGGAAAGTGTTCTGAGCGCTGGTTTCCAGCACCAATAAAACTAAACAGAATGAAAGAAATGATTTCATGAAAGAGGTTATTAATAGTAATGTAATGATGAGAAAACTCAGACGAAGAAAGACGTAGCCTTTAAGGGACTAATCATTGTTGAACATCGTCGCCTTTTTTTGATTGTATAACAGGTACTTGTCCGGTGGTAAAAGGTTTTTGTATAACGAATCCCGGTTATCATCAGCCATTAATAAATAGATCTGTAAAGCCCTTCCGGTATATAACTGTCGCAAGTTTATTTTTAAATTTTGCAACCCTACAGTAGCTGTTTCTATCTGGCTTTTTTGCAGGTCTGATAATGAAAGGGAATCTTTCATCTTCTGGGCCATCTGGCCTGCCTGCGTTTGGGCTGTCGTACCCTGCGCATAGACGTTAATTACGAAGAAGGTAAGCACCAGGAGGAATGAGATTATTTTTGTCATTGTAATGATGGGTGTTGATAACGATTTGATGATAACAATAATTATAATTAGGTGGTTAATATGCCCACCTCATAATTAGATATGGAAATGGCAATACTTTTCATCAACCTTTGCACGTATTACCTTAAATGCGCTTAGGCAATTAGGTTAGCATGAAAGGCATAGTAATCTCCCTTAGTGGTAGATGTTATTAATAGATGCTATTAAAATCCATCTCTATTTAACTATTGCAGAGATCACTTTTACAGAAACATAAATTGTAAAAATCAAACCTTCGGGTTCGATGAGAAAGATGGTACAAAAAGAAATTGATGTCAGATCGAGTTGGTGAAAAGATGTTGGGCATGGAGGAGCATGCAGGTCTTTGTGTTTTCATAATTACGGTTCAGGGTTACCTTAAATCAACTTTTTGCTGTTTAAGAAGTGCAAATTCAGATTTAACAACCCCTCAGAATACTTTAATTGCTTTTTGGGCGTTTTTCATAGATAAACCCTTAAACCCCCATATGAGATCGAAGTTCGTACCGCTTCTGGCGACAATAATCTTTTTGTTGCCATGGAGCATTTCTAGTGCGCAGGATAAACCTCCTCTTAAATTCGGTAAAATTTCCCCGGAAGATTTTGATTTGTCAAAAAACCATTTTGACACCAGCGTAAGCGCTGTTGTTATTTCAGATATCGGAATTTCCTCTTTTGAAGGGAACAGCAAAGGCTGGTTTACCCTTTTATTTAAACGGCAAAAACGGGTAAAAATACTCAACCACAATGGCTTTGAGGCAGCTACCGAAGACGTACTATTATACTCCAAAGGACAAAACGTTGAGTGATTAGAAAACCTTAAAGCATTTACCTATAACCTTGAAAATGGCAAGGTCATTGAAACAAAGCTGGAGAGTAGCAGTGTTTTTAACGAGAAAGCATCTGCCAACTACATCCGAAAAAAATTTACGTTTCCTGCTGTGAAAGAAGGCTCTATCATTGAATTCTCTTATACGGTTTCATCGGATTTCCTGTTTAATTTGCCGCCCTGGACTTTCCAGGGAGAATACCCCTGTTTATGGAGCGAATACCAGGTTGACCTGCCGGAATTTTTTAATTATGTTTCCCTGGCGCAGGGATATCTTCCTTATTTCATCAGGAAAGTTTCCAACTATTTTAAAACGTATAACGTTATTCAGCCCGGAGTTACCATGTCTTCAGCCATTGAGCATGTAAGTCTTTCAGGGAATGTTACCAGCACAAGATGGGTTATAAAAGATGCACCTGCCATTAAAGAAGAAAATTTTACCTCCACGTTAAAAAATCATATCGCTAAAATTGAATTCCAGCTTTCTCAATACCGTTTCCCCAATGCTCCTGTTAAAGATATAATGGGTAACTGGGTAACTGCCAGTGAAGAATTATTAAAAGATGAAGACTTCGGTATGGCGTTGGAAAAGGATAATAACTGGTTGAATGACGACCTCAAAACTATTTTAGCAGGCACCACTACTCAATTGGAAAAAGCACAAAAAATATATTTCTTTTTACGCGACCACTTCACCTGCACCGATTACAGTGAGGTAATGCTTGATAACTCATTGAAGACAATCTTTAAAAATAAAAACGGCAACGTGGCAGATATCAATTTGTTACTGGTAACCATGCTCCGTCATGAAAACATTTTGGCCGATCCGTTACTATTAAGCACGCGTGAACACGGGTTTGTTAACGAGTTATACCCCATAATGGGCCGGTTTAATTATGTAATAGCTGCTGTGTATTTAGATGATCAGACCTATTACCTGGATGCTGCAAGGCCGTTGGGCTTTGGTAAACTCTCCGGAGATTGCTACAACGGTGTCGCACGCGTTATTAGCAGAGATCCCTCATCTGTTTACTTCGAATCTGATTCTCTAAAGGAACAAAAGTTTACCAATGTATTTATCATTAACAATGAAAAAGGATTGCTGGATGGTAGCTTCAAATCTTCGTTGGGAGATATAGAATCATCCGAAATTCGGGAAAGAATTAACAAAAGTGGAAAAGAGTCTTTTTTTAAAAAAATAAAATCCAGCTATGGTTCAGATGTTAAGATTTATAATGAAGGGATTGACTCCTTAAAAATGCTGGAAGAGCCGGTAGCGGTTCGATACGATTTTTTGCTAAATCCTTCTGGTGAGGATATCATTTATTTTAATCCTATAATGTCTGAAGGGTATAAAGAAAATATTTTTAAAGCTGCTCAACGTAATTACCCGGTTGAAATGCCCTTTGCCATGAACGAAACTTTTGTCCTGAATATGGAAACTCCCAGCGGTTATGTAATAGATGAAATGCCAAAATCTGCCAAGGTTGATTTTAACAGTGGAGAAGGTTATTTTGAATATATGATCGGTAAAACAGCAACCGGTATTCAACTGCGTAGCAGGATAGTGCTTACTAAAGCTACCTTTTCGCCGGATGATTACAATACGCTGCGTGACTTTTTTGGCTACGTGGTAAAAAAACACGGTGAACAGATTGTGTTTAAAAAGCAATAATTATTTATGAAAACTTTTTTGGTTGTTTTAATATTGGCTATGGTAGCCCCGCATGCTAATGCCGGCGATATTGATTATGCCGTTAATAAAATACCGCCTGAATTATTGGTAAATGCGTATGCAGTTAAACGTTATGAAGACATACGCTTTGAAGTGGTTAACCTTGACAAGGCAAAATATTATCATAAGGTGGCCTATACTATTCTAAATGAAAAGGGAGACAAATTTGCTCACTGCCTGGAAGATTATGATAAACTGCAATCCGTTGAATCTATCGAAGGAAGATTGTATGATGAAAACGGCCGGAAAATTAAAAGCCTGAAGCAGTCTGACATACAGGACAGAACCGGCAGTGGTGAGGGTAACCTGGCGGATGATAACCGCATAAAATTTCACAGCTTTTACCATAAAGTATATCCTTATACGGTTGAATATGAAGTGGAACTTCGGTTTAATTACACGATGTTTTACCCCGGATGGGTACCATTGGATGATGAAAATATGTCGTTGGAAAATGGTAAAATGACCGTGGTTTTGCCAGAAGGTATTGACTTCCGGTACAAGACTTTTAACTTTAAAAATGATCCGGTTATTACTACGCAGAAATCTTCCCGCATGTACACCTGGGAATTAAAAAACCTGGCGGCCGTGGAAGAGGAATTTGCTTCTCCTCACTGGTATGAGATAACACCGGTTGTATGCATGGCCCCTGTTCAGTTCCAGGTACAGGGTTATACTGGAAATATGTCTACCTGGCAGGATTTTGGAAAGTTTGTATATGCGTTAAAAAGCGGACGCGATCAGCTACCGGATAATATCAAACAAACAGTTCACACATTAACTGACAATGAACCGGATATTCATAAAAAGATAGGAATACTGTACGGCTTCCTTCAAAAAAATTCCCGTTACATCAGTATCCAGTTGGGAATAGGTGGCTGGCAGCCTTTCGATGCGAAATACGTTGCGGCTAACCAGTATGGTGATTGTAAAGCTCTTACCAATTATATGTATTCGTTGTTAAAAGAAGCAGGTATTAAATCATATTACACCCTCGTTAAAGCAGGGGTGGGCAGCAAATTTTTGATCAGCGATTTTCCTTCCTCTCAATTCAATCATGTAATTTTAAGTGTACCGTTATTGAAGGATACGGTATGGCTGGAATGTACGAGTCAGACATTACCAACGGGTTACCTGAGCGGATTTACCAGTGACCGCAATGTTCTCCTGATCGACGAAAACGGGGGAACCCTGGTAAAAACCCCGCTATACAACATGACGGATAATTTACAGGTACGTAAAATAAAAGCTGAAATAAATGCCGAAGGAAATCTAAGTACGGACGTCTCGACCGTTTACAGGGCGAGACAGGAAGATAATGTTCATTCATTGATAAACAGTCTTGCAAAAGATAAGGTGCTGGAATACCTGAAAGAAGAGATCGACCTTCCGAATTATGATGTGGTAAATTTCGACTACAAAGAAGAACTGTCTTCAGTTCCAAGCATCAGTGAAACTCTAAAAATCACTGCCCCTGATTATGCCCAAATTTCAGGCAAGCGTTTATTCGTTTGCCCCAATATTTTATCCAGGAGTCGCAGCAAATTCAGCCTCGACAGTGCCCGCAAATATGACATTGACCTCTCTTATGCATATACAGATATTGATTCTATAGAAATCAGCATTCCTGTAGGATATACGCCGGAGTCGGTTCCAAAGGACGTCCAGGTCGATAGTAAATTCGGTAGTTATTTTGGAACGTTAAAAGTTTCAGGCGATAAGATAATTTATTACAGGAGCATGAAGCAATTCAGCGGCCGCTTCCCGGCAAAGGAGTATGAAGGGATGGTTAGTTTTTACAACCAGATATATAAGGCTGACAGGGCGAAAGTGGTGTTTGTAAAAATTAAGGCTAATGGTTAATGGTTAATGATTAATTCTACTTTGACAAGTTA
>JBDSBP010000234.1:0-15238 GCA_039921525.1 Chitinophagaceae bacterium
ACCTCCCAGGTCGAACCCTCTTTTTAGTCGGCCTAATCTTTAATTTGTTGGCACTTCGAAAATCCCATACATACAATTCGAAAGTTTGCAGTTACTTACTGCATCATCTTAAAATACTTCGACTTACTACTTTTCAGTGGCTTTATCTTCTCCAGTGCAGCCCCCGCTTCTATACCCATATCTGCCTCGATAATATCCGCACCTTCACTTATTAAAGCGTGGTATTGTTTTTCAAGCTCATCCACCCCTTTTATTTTCCCGGTGGCAAAATCCCTGTCTACCGACCGGGAACTTCCCATAATACACATGGCACCTTTGCTATGGATCAATTCAAATATACCTTTATCCTTTGGTTGCGTATGCGTTACAAATGCCACTACATTTTGCCAGGGAATACCGGTTGAATCAAATCTTGCAACAGCTTCTTTGTCGGGCATCATCACTTCCATTATGATATTTTTATCCATGGCGTAACAACGTTTGGCATCATCAAATGAATAGGCAATAACGATGGCATTGTTTTGAACGTGATGCTCCTGGATCTTTTTAACACGCGCTTCAATGGAGACTTCCTTCATATCAACTACCAATATCGTTTTTCCTTTGGCCCATTCCAATACTTCATCCAATGTTGAAATTCCATAACCAGTAACATTTCCCATAGGATCTTTTAATCGTACTTTTTTAAGCTCTTCATAGGTGTAGTCAATGATCTTCCCATGACCATCGGATGTTCTGTTAAGGGTTGGATCGTGCATTACAACGAGAATGCTGTCTTTGGTATAATGCGGATCCATTTCCATCATGCTCCAGGTATGTGAAAGCGTGTTGTCGAATGTGGCAGGACAGTTCTCAGGAAAACCTTTTATTGGGCCCCCACGGTGAGAAGATAGGAATGGTATTCTGTCTTTAGTATAATGGAAAAAGTCTTTTAACTGGCTGGCAGATTTAATATCTATTCGATGAAATGCATCGGGTGATGGTGAGCCGGTAAACGCCGCGAGGAACAGCAAACTAATAATCACGATTATGTTTCGATTAAATTTGTTCATATTTTTATTTTTATTTAAATTATTAATTTCTAGTCATAATGTTTTCATTTTATCATACGGAAAGTAAGGAGGATCAGGAACACGGCATTTCAATAGAATGCCTTCTGCTTTTTTAATGATATCCGGGTGTTCCTTCGCAACGTCCGTCTTCTCCCCGGGGTCCGTATCAAGATCATATAATTCTAATGGCGCCATTTTATTTTTCAACATATTTTTTTTAACCAACTTCCACTTGCCTATTCGCAAAGCAATGCTTTCTACCCAGTTCCTGGGAATTTTGTTACCGCTCGGCTTATCCCAATTATAATTGTAATTGAAATATTCCCAATATAAATATTCATGATCGGCTTGTTTCTTATTCATTAGTTCCGGAAGAAAAGAAACACCGTCAATACCAGCCGGAACGGGTATCCCGGCCATGTTACAGATAGAAGGCAGGACATCCCATGATGCGGTGATATGGTCAGATACCTGCCCAGCTTTTATTTTGCCAGGCCAGCAAGCGATGAGGGGAACCCGTATGCCTCCTTCAGATAATCCAAATTTAGAGCCGCTCAAAATTCCATTGCTTTTGAAGAACTGCGCAAAGCCCATGTTCGCGCCATTATCACTGGCGAACATAATAACGGTATTATCTGCCAATCCCTTTTCTTTCAACAATGCCAATATCTGTCCAATATTCTTATCGAGTTTACTAATCATGGTTGCATATACCTGGAACTGTTTGGACCAGCCCGTGGTGGTATACGGAGTATCGGGTGGAAGGGTATAGGCTCCATGCGGAAGGGTATAAGGAAGATAAAGATAGAAGGGTTGTTCACTGCCTGCTTTATTCAAATATTCCATAGTTTTTTCAAAAATAAGATCATGACTATAAGCACCATGTGCGCTGTCCTTATTGGCTTCAATATTAAATTTCCTACCTGTCTCATACAGGTAAGAAGGATAATAGTCATGAGCATGTATCTGGTCGAGGTATCCATAGGTATAATCAAATCCTTGTTTTTCAGGACCATGCTTTTCGCCTCCCATTCCCCATTTTCCTATAAGTGCTGTTTTATAACCTGCTTTTTTAAGATATTCAGGAATAGTTATTTTATTATCCGGCATAGGCGGATCTTCCTTTTCATCCGTTAAAAAATTACCCCTGATAAACGTGTGTCCAGTATGCATGCCCGTTAGCATGGTTTCCCTGGAGGGGGCGCAGACACTGGAACCTGAATAATAATTGGTGAATCGCATACCGTTTGCACAGAGCGCATCGAGGTTAGGCGTTTTAATCATCTTTTGCCCATAACAACCAAGGTCACCATAACCAAGGTCATCAGCAAGAATGAAAACTATATTGGGTTTTTTCTGAGCCGATGCAATGGTCGATGAACCAATTAATAAAAAGAGCAGGATATGAAATTTTATTCCAGGCATATTTTGAGATTAAGACGTGAGAGATATCAGCCACCAAGGTACTAAGGCGAAGAAGGGCAAAGAAGAATTTTTGTCTTCACTTCTGGATTGAAAAATCCTCTTGGTCCCTTGTGCCTTCGTGTTTTTGTGGCCTCGTAGATAGATAGACATACGAAGGTAGTTTATGAGAAACAGTGTTCAGGGCGAAAGAAAGGAGTTAATATTAAAATAATTCACTCAGTATAAACCCTTATATATATTTATCATCATATTAAATTATTGTCAACAAACAATACTGATTTATCCACATTGCTTATAAAAGCATAAGTAAAAGAGCATATTTCCTTACTTTTGCCGAAGAATAAAGTAATAAATTAAAGATTAAAATAAAATGGTGCAGAAAACTTACCTCAAGACGAAAAATTATTGTAAAGTAAAATTTACTTTTAAAGTTGAAAATGCAGAAACAATTGAAATCCTGGGACTGAATAGTGACTGGCAAAATTCGATAATAATGAGTAAGAAGAAGGACGGTTCTTTTACATGTGATGTGTCACTACCCAAGAATACGCAACATGAATTTAAATACCGGGTAAACGAAACAAATTGGTTCAACGAACCAGAAGCAGATAGCCAAAATCCTAATATATTTGGTGGTAGTAACAGCGTAATAGTTATTTAAATTACCCAATACTTTCTCATTTAACATTCTAGCCGAACATTTTTAAAAATCAGTGTACTGAAAGTTGTCACCTGACCATCTTATAACCTTGCTTATGGCTGGGATCAATGCTTTTTAAGAATCTTCCCAATTTTAAATTGCTGCCATATTGAACTTCTTTTACCTGTAACAAGATAGAAGTTGCCATGATATTAACAGACGTCATTGGCTAAAACTTCCTTGTAATAACTTTTTTTGTACCACTGATCTGTTTTTTTCTGTTGACGTCTGCTATAAGGCCATCCAACGTTTTTTTTTGAGCGACACTTACCTGGGCACAATACTTTGCCGCCTGGTACTGAGCGATAGCCTGGTCATAGTTTCCGATCTTATTCAATGAGTCGCCACGGTTCTTGTATATTGTGTAACAATCCACGGGCGCCAATGTATGCGCTGCAATTATTTGGCAGAACGAAATAACTGACAGGAAAAAAATAGCAGGAAAAAAAATCTTCTTTTTCATTGTTTTAAAACTTTTTGTAAACTGTCGAGAACAAATATGGCATAAGGATTTAACTCTATAGAGTTTCGTTTTGCGGAAGAATCTACGAAATGTGCTTTAATGTAAGCCCTCTGGGCGCGTTGCTGCATATCCGCATTTAAAAAAACCAATACCCCATTAATACATTGTCCAAAATAGAGTGGAATTTTTTTATCAATTTCAACTAGTCTCGGTTCAACCCTATTATTCACATCTTTGGAAGTAAACCCAGCTTGTTGCGCTTTTTTATAGAATTCACGGGCCTTTAGTAATTTCTGGCTCTCCAGTGCTTCAAGGAGGGATTTACCGTCAAGATCTGTAAATGCTGCCAGTCCGGTTTGTTGCGAAGCCAAAGAATCAGCAATTGCTATTAAGGAATCGGCAATAAATAATGAAGGCGCCGTAGATATTAAATTATCCGCGATGTTGATATTGGCAGTATATTCAACCTTTTTTTTATTTTCCGCTTCGGATGAATCAGCCAGTTTTTTCAAGGTAACCTGGAAAGAAAAGTTGAAAACGCTGAAAATATTTTGCTCCTTTAAAACCGAGTCTGCCTTGTCAAATTCCTGCGTAAACATAAAATTCTTTGCAGTAGCTATTTTTGTCTGGGCATCTAACCGCATAATATGACGAAAGGCAAACAGCAAGCCGATTAACATAATGCCGAGGATAAAGGAAAACATTCGGAACCTCCGATTAATTTTTTGCTCCTGTTGCAACTGGCGATCTTTTTTCTCCTGTTCTTCCATGAGCAGTTGCCTTTCTCTTAACTCGTTCAACCTGTTTTCTTCTTCCGTTCTTTGCTGCTTTAATTTCAAAATAGAAGGCAGCAAACGATCATGACTAATTTCAAAATACCTGGCATTTCTATCGTTGTAAACCCGAATAAGCCTGGTAGTATTCAGCAGGTAATCCAGCAATTCTTTTGAGAAACCCTCCTTCACCAATAAAATTTCAGGTAAACTAATACGCCTGTTTTCCACTATCAGCTTATCTTCAATTAATTCGATGGCTTTTTGCCGCATCTGCTGATCGCGTATAGATTGAAGCTGATTGGTATAATAATTTTTAGTGATATTATCCATTCCCGTTTCTCCACCCAGTTCTTCCCTGTTTATCCATAGCGATTTCTCTTTTTTTTGGTAACGGTCTATGATTCTTTTCTCGAGTTCCTGACACAGTATCTGCAACTGAAAACTCTCTACTTCTCCCTCTTCATTTTTCAAATAATTACATATTTCTGTTACCGCTTCTTCTTCAAAGTTAAAAGAAGGCGATGCGAATTCATTCTTTGGAAGTAAGGCCGGTAGTAATATGGCTTGCTCCGCCTGTTTTACACTAAGAGGTTTTAAATGAAACCGGTTACGCAGAATCAGCGGAATTTTTTTGGAAAAGTCGTCAAGCAGCTTAAGCTTATCGGCACGAATAAGAAATAATAATTTTATCCGTGCAGGCGCATAGTATTTCATCTCGGCCGGTGTTGGATCTGTTTCCCTGAACTTCACCCTCATTTCTTCTCTCACGGAATCGGGCAGATATGGGTTGACGAGGTCGGCTAACTCATTGATACATTCTTCCCTGCGAAGTTTAGGATGATTAAAGAATTCTTCAAACTGGTCAAAGATAAAAAGGGGCAGTTTGTTATTAAAATCGCAGTCTTTATACAATCGCCAAAGATTGCTTTCCTGTGTTGATGCGGCTAATTTATCCCCCCTTTTATATTCGAAAAGTACATCGGAAATAGTTTGAAATGGTGATATGGCTGTATCCTGGAAACGGAACTTTACAGGTTCGATATTTTCCTTTTTCAGTTCAGGAATAAGGCCGGCATTGAGCATGGAGGTTTTACCTATTCCTGAATCGGCGAAAATAACAAATACATCATACGTTTTTAATGAATAAATCAGATCATGCGTTTCCTGTTCTCGTCCAAAGAAAATGCTTCGCTGATGGGGTTCAAAAAATTTTGTTCCCGGGTACCTGTATTGTTCTATATGATGTTCGAATTCTATTCCCATAAAACTTTTGTTATGGCATTAGCTATTTCATAAAGGATCTTATCGGGGTCTTCCTGCTGTTGCAATTTTATAGGTATACGATTGGCAGGTAATATATTTTTCTGAAGCAAATTATTTATGGGGGTTTCCTGCCAGGGGCAGGCGCTTTTAATAATAGCAAAAACCTTTTTCGGATTTGTTAAAGCCTGTGCACTGTCAAGTGATGGCTTTACGTAACGCTCGTACATGGGATCATTTAAAAACTGAGCGCTGATGATCAGCATTATACTATCGGCTGCCTGAAATTGTTCATCCTCTATTTTTAAGGGGTTTTCTCCCGGAAGTATATTATCTCTCGTCCATATTAATAATACCTTTTTATCGATCCAGGGTTTGAATTGGTAAAGCAACGATCTCATCAGTTCTTCATCCGTATCATCATAGGCAATAAACATTTTTTTAAGGGTAACCGGTAACACATCTTCATACCGTTTTCTATATTCCTCCCATAGCTTGTTAATAAACTCTTCAGAATTGTTTTTGATGAAAATAAATCCGTACCTGTTTTTGTAAAATTCCAAAACGGGCTCCGGGAAAAAAAATGACTTTCGTTTAGGCGAATAAGTATGAGATTCCTTATGAATTTTAAGCATCTCCATCAGTAACCGGAAATCCCAATTCTCCAGGTTACAGTCCAGAAAAATAAAAATTTTCTCATTATCAAACCGGCTTATAACGCCTTCGGGTACACGGGGATTACTACTTACCAGGTTGCGCACGAATTCCACATGATCTTCTTCCGTTAAAACAAGAGAGCTTACGTTATAGTCGGACCTGGTTTTTAACATGGTACCAAGCAAATTATAGATTAAAAACTGGTCTTTATCCAATTTTAGATCCGTTTGTTTATCAGGTTTATAATCATAAAATGAGAACACTTCGTTAGGCTTTACTACGGTTTCAAAAAAATTATCCGGCTGCATATTTACTATCGTGTGCCAGGGTAACAGCAGTATGGTTTTGTATAACGCGGGGATAGGTTCGCCTAACGTAGTTTTCAGTTGCGCCACCTGCGTTTTGTACACTTCCGCTATTTCATCTTCCAGCCTGATACGATTATTTTTTTTGAAGGCCAGGAATTTATGTGTGATATAATAAAGGTTTTGTCGCTGATCCTTGTCAAATTCGTAATGATTTTTTTCTAATATCTCAGACAAATAAAAAGCAGCCAGGCTATAAAAATCAACCTTTTCACCTTCCAGGGGATATACCGGTAGCGACCGTCCTAAAAAAAGAACGCATCTTTTTTTGTGAACGTCCCTTGTCAGGTCATCCCAATCGATTTCGTCAATATTCTGCTCCGGCAGTGAAACGGTTTCCATCATCATTTTTTTTAAAATGTAACCCAAAAGCTAAGACAGTCCCAGCTTACTTTTCCATGACCTTATCACGGCCTGAACACCATTAACCACTTCCAATAAGGCGGTATCTCTATCCGGAAAATCCTTGATTGGCCTGGCTTTGTGGGGAAGGGCTGAAAATTGGGATAACGGCGTCTGCATCCAGGCGCATGGGCTCAGAATAACCGGCAGGGCCGTTACGCTCCCAACTTTCTGCCTCGACAATGTTTGCTCCACTTCCATGTTCCATATATAATCGGTGGTTAAAAAATTTGCGCTTACTAACATTAAAACAATGTGGGAAGCATGGAGTTTGTCTTTAATTTCCTGGTCCCATTGTATGCCCGGTTCCAGGAGCCCATCCTGCCAAAATTCTATTTGTTTATCACTTATAGTCAGCACCTTTAATTGAGTCAGCAAATCATTCATTAAATCAGTGTCCTTACTGGAATAGGAAATGAAAATTTTCACTTTATTGCTTCTTAGGGTAGCCTGGGTGGTGTCATTTTCCATACGCATGCAGTTAGTTTCTAAAAGTATAAAATAATTTGCAGAATCTTGTAGCCATTTATTAGCAGCATGTTTACTGCGGGAAATTGAGATGCATTGAGCAAACTTTTGCAGATCGAAATAATCAGGGTATTTTAACTTCCTGATCTGTTATCTTAGCATAACTAATTCAGCTCATACTGTTGCATATGATATATAAAATTGTATTGCTCGTCCTTTTTGCAGGCAGTATTTATAAGCCCCTTCACAAAAAGTATAATGATGACTATATAAACTATGAACCTGTTACCCTTTCACCTACTGAAAAGCTCATAACCAGGCAATCACTTGATAAACTTCACGATAAATACGACCTGAAAGAAAAAATGCTCACTAAAGCACTGAGTGGGTATAATTACTATACAGATGCCGATACCGGCATTTTTCACGAGGTAAGATCATCTTTCAATTATGCCGTTGGCCTGCTTGATCTTGATGAGGAGCAATATAAACAAAGAGCCTTTGATATTATTCAAAAAACAATTTCATTGCAAGATACGGTTACCGCTTCGAGGACATGTGGTGTTTGGCCGTATTATATGGAAGAACCGCTGGCTACCAAAAAGTCACCGGCCGACTTTAATTGGGCAGATTTCAATGGCGTGGCTTTGCTGGATATTCACATGGGCCATGAAGCAAAACTTCCCGCCGATCTAAAAGCTATAATTAGAAAATCATTGATCTATGCCGCTAAATCTACCCAGAAGCGGGATGTGCAACCCGGCTATACCAATATAGCGATTATGGGAACCTATATGACATTTATGACTTCGCATCTTTTTGATCTGCCCAAAATGAAATTCTATTCCAAAAACAGGCTGGAAATATTTTATGATTATACATTGCAAAGAGGTTTTACAGAATATAACAGTCCTACGTATACGATTACGGCTTTGGATGATCTCGAAAGAATGAAACGGCATATTGTTGATAAAGATGCCAGGCCAAAAATCGATTCACTCTATAACTTTGGATGGAGCATCATTGCAAAACATTTTCATAAACCTTCGGGGCAATGGGCCGGGCCACATAGCCGGACTTACAGCACCCTGCTAACGTCGTCGGTTAATGGAATTTTAAAAGAGGCATCAGGTGGAAAAATTAATCTCCCGGGTGCGATGCCGCGAAGCGATGTAAAAATCAAGCACCCCTTGCAGGCATATTTACTACCTTACTTTTTAAGTCCACAGAATGCTGTTACCCTGAAGGAAACATTGGCCATTGATGATCCGAAAATTATCGGCACTTCTTACCTTGCCGATAAATATGCACTCTCTTCCGCAAATCGTTCCAGCCTTTGGAACCAACGCAGGCCTTTCCTGGCTTATTGGGGGAAGCCGCAAAATCCATCTTACCTGCAGGTGCGCTTCCTGCACGATCTCTATGATTTCAGTTCGGCAAGTTTTTACAGTGAACAGAAAGAAAATAATATCCTGGCTGCCATCAATTTTAGTACAAATGGGGGAGATAAACATATCAGTATCGACAAGTTGAAAGACGGTATCTTCAAAGCCAAAGATCTGCGCTTACGGTTTGAATTTGGAAATGTGGCACCTGGTAAATTAATATTGCCGGTAAATAGTGATCTGCCGTTTACGTTACAAATCGATGGACTGCAATTTAACTTGCAGCTTCTTCGCGCTGTCTTTGATCAATTCAAGGGTCATTGGGGAAAGGGTGGAGATGCCAGAGTTCCCTGGTTTGACTTCGTATTCTATGAAGGTGAAGAAAGGGATATTGATCTGACTGCTATTAACGAAGCAGTTCTTGGGTTTACTTTTCAAATAGATGACAGCAAAAAAACATCAGATAGTGAAAACCCTGACGGGAAGATAACGCCAGCAACGTTGTCAACAGCATGGAAAGCGTTAGAAATTATTATTCCCATTAAACCGGGGTTGCAACCTAAGAATTTGTATGGTGCAAAGTCCCGGTAGGGCATCGTCATCAGGTTAAGAGAATTATCGATTTACAAAGTCAAAAATTAAAGTTTATGAGACCTACGTACAACCTTAATGACATTGCCTTTTTGCCTAATCATGCAATTTTATTTCTCCTGCTTTATTATCCAGGTCTCGTCCAATTGACAATCCAATATTAATAGAAGGTAAATAATGGATTGCACCATATAACCCTGGTATCCCGGCATTTTCACCCGCTGCGAACTATGAAATATTTGTTCTAGGCGCATAACCGAGAAAATCGTAGATGTGGTCAATTACTTTAACATTCTCTCCTAATATTCTTGATGCATTCTCCAATGAATGAATACTCGCCAGGCTTGCCGCGGTTAACCCTGAAATAAAAGAATGGGTCATGCTTGCTAATGCCGCATTGGCAAATACCTGCCCATCATACCTGTTACTTTTTTCCTGTACTGTCATTTAGGGCATCTGGAATGATTTTATGGAAAGGCTTACAGAATTATTAGATCCATATCGTACCGATTCATACAGTCCTATTCCAATGTATCTAAAATACAAACCATTCAGGAAAGAATTTCTTTCAAGTAAAAATCGTAGCTGTAATTTATCCCAGCCAACGGCTATATGAGCATCCGGAACCTGATCATTAGGGTGGTTCTAATAAATCCTTAAATTAATCTTATCACAACTGTTAATAACAGTAAAGCCAAAAATACATGCTGTGATGTAAAAAAGTTTTTTCCTGTTGTAATTTGTGTTAGTTACTATAACTAAGATTTCGAAAACTGTTGTTTGTTAGTTCAGTTATCTTATTTGTAGAATTAAGGAAAGTATAAATAGTATTCCTATTCGGGTTTTAGTAATTCTTCTACTACTTCCATTTCGCCTTCACGAACCATAATGTTCCTCCAGCGAGTTTTATCCTGCATATGCACTACGTAGCTTACCTGATTATTATTCTTTATTTCGTTAATGAAGGTTATAGAGAAACCATAAAACTCATCTTCCACCTGGGTTCTGACTTCTTTTGGTAAATACTCTACCGGGTAAAAACGTATAGTATAAAACCAGCTGCCGTCGATATTATAAACTGCCCTGTTTTTAATAGCATTCTCGGTAAAATAAACTATGAGGCGATTAGAAGTTTTGTACCACTTTACATTTTCAGCAAGGCAAAATCTACTGGCAAAGTCTCTCACTGCTTTAGTGCTAAACTCGGATCGGCGGGCATTTTGAAAGGAATTCTTATCGAAATCCATTACAAATAGCTTTGGTTTAGCCAACAAACGAGCATTGTCTTTAAAATTATTAACTGATTGCTGTGCCTGGCTTTTGCTTATGAGTGAAAGTGATACAATGCAGGCAATAAAACCGATTAAAATATTCTTTTTCATGATGAAATAGTTTTAGTGGTCACCAAAACTATCTAACGATTAGTCCGAAAATAATTTATATCGGCAAAGCGCTTGTATCGGACAACAATTATACGATAATGTTTTATATTGTTCATTCAATATCGACGAATGCCACCTGTCGACAAATGAATATTTTCTCCTGAAGATTTTCCTTAAATCTACCATCTGATGGAAATCGTTATCTATCTTTATAAGCAACAATAAGATGAAATTGTACGATTTCATATTCTCCAATAAGGGTTACCACGGGTTAACCCGCCATCTGGTGTTTTGGGCCCTCTACTGTATGTATTTCTGGGCACAAAGTATAAATCCTATGGACTATAACGAATTTTTCGAGGGTTCGCCATACAGATATGCATTTATCAATCTTTGTTGTTTTATACCCGTTTGTATAGTTTCGGTTTACCTGTTTATATATCTCCTGTTGCCGGCATTTCTTACAGACAAAAGAAATTATTTGTTATTTTCGTTTGTCTTCTTTTCCTGGTTCGGATTCGTACTAATTATTAATTACTTTTTTGCAGGATTATTTCTAACTAACATTCATTATAAAAATTATATTGAACCCGACTTTATCCATAAAATTAATTTTAGTTATGCCAATACTGTTTGGGCAATTACCATTGCATTATTATCCTTAGCTATAAAACTTTCAAAAAACTGGTATTTGCAGCAGAGAGAAAACCTGGAAATTGCCAAAAGGAAAGCGAGAATTGAACTCCGCATCCAAAAGGCATTCATTCAACCTGCTTTTCTGTTCCGTACATTAGATAGTATTTCTTCAAAAGTTGACACCTCTTCTGAAGAGCCGGCTGCCATGATATTAAAACTTTCCGATCTACTAAGCTATTCTCTTTATCAGGGAGATTTGGAAATGGCTCCTTTGGAAAAAGAACTGGCTTGCCTGAACGATTTTATTTCTCTTGAACAGGTAAATTTCGGCCGTTCATCTAAAATAGATATGCGGGTAAATGGCTACACAACTAATAAATATATTCCTCCATTAGCTATCCTGGCATTGTTGCAGGAAATCATTACTATGTTAATTAGTGAAAATTTGAATTCGCACCAGGTAAGTTGCCAGGTTAATTTAGAAAACAACCACCTCATTATAAATATGTCATTTTTCAGTTTACGGAAAAACACGTTAAACTCTACGAACTGGTCTGCCATAATTCAAAATACGAGAAGCAGGTTGAATTTATTCTACTCGCAAAAAGAGTATAAAATAGAAATGACAGAGGAAAAGGGAAAAACTATTATGAAGCTTAGTATACCTTTATCTGGCAGCCCCTACAGACAAAGGAATGACTTAGACATACAACCAAATACCTTTTCCTATGAGCCTGCATGACTTTATATTTACCGAGAAAACGCCATCAAAATATTTTCGGCATATAGCTTTCTGGTTAGGGAGATTGCTGTTTTCCATGTTCTGCCTAGCATATTTATACTCCGCTAAGGCCTGGAGTTGGGGAAATATTTTAAATGAATTAAAGTTTCACTCTTTCAATGTATCACTTGCAATTGTATATACCTATATGGCTGTATATATTCTTTACCCTGAATACCTGGGTAAGAAAAAATATGTCAAATTCTTTAGTAGCATTTTTGTACTTACAATTGTTACCTATTCATTATTTTACGTGGTTATTTCCAATCTGTGGAATTTGAATACCCAACCGTTTGATACACGAATAGTTAACATCTGGCATGCTTCAGTTTATTTTGCAACCGCAGGACCACCGGTAGTTTGTTGTTTATTTTTATTCATTAAAATGCTCAAAAATTATTACTTTCAAATGGAAAATAAGGCAACGCTCTTAAAAGAAAATGCCAATGCAGAACTTCAACTCCTAAAAGCCCAGGTACACCCTCACTTTTTATTCAATACACTTAACAATATATACTCCTTTATTCTGAATCAATCTCCCTGTACTAAAGGGTTGATTACCAAACTATCTGATACACTTAAATATATGATCAACGACTGCGAAGGTTCATTGGTGCCTTTGGAAAAAGAATTGAAAATGATCCGGGATTATATAGGACTTGAAAAAGTAAGATATGATGAACGTTTAAACCTGACAATAAAAATTGAGGGTGCTGCTGAAAATAAACTAATTGCTCCGTTATTTTTGATACCATTTGTAGAAAACACTTTTAAACACGGCAGCAGTAGAACGGTAACAAGTTCCTGGATAAGATTAAATATTTTGATTGAAGCAAACGATCTTCATATGGAAATCCGGAATAGCAAGCCAATACCATCCGCATCCCAAAATCGCCAGGCCGGTATCGGGTTGAAAAATGTAGAAAAAAGGTTGCAACTATTATATCCCGGCCAGCATGAACTGATAATAAAATCCACTGATGATGAATTTTCTGTTGAGATAAAAATTCCGCTGCAACAACTTAACGTAAAAAATAATACCACACAAAATGCGGAATATTTATTACGTGAATATCAAAGCCAAGGTTATGTTTAATATGAAAAAAATAATTTGCCTGATAGTAGATGACGAACCACCGGCCCGGGATATAATAAAAAAATATATCGGTTCAGTTTCAGCGCTGGAATTGGCAGGCACTTGCAGTAATGCAATTGAGGCATTGAATGTGCTCCAGGAACAAACTATCGATTTGCTGTTCCTGGATATCCAGATGCCAAATTTATTAGGCACCGATTTAATAAGGACACTTAAAAATCCACCCAAAGTTATTTTTACTACTGCATACCGAAAATTTGCCGTAGAAGGTTTTGATCTTGATGCCGTTGATTATTTATTAAAACCCATTTCATTTGAACGCTTTCTGAAAGCTGTGAACAAAATTATGGATATTAGTCTAAGGGTACAAGACAGTATCAGTAGCAAAGGCCGGGGAGAAAATTTCCAAAATCCGTTTATCAGTTTAAGAGCAGATAGAAAAAACATTAAAATCCCGCTCGATGATATAGTATATGTTGAAAGCCTGAAAGATTATATTAAGGTTGTAACTACCACAAGAAATATAATAACAAAACTGTCTATTTCTTCATTGGAAGAATTGCTTCCTGGAAATAATTTTTTACGAATACACCGATCTTTCATTGTAGCAGTAAATAAAATCCAGTCGTTTACAAGTGATACGATCGAATTAGCTAATCAAAAACTGCCTATCAGCAGGATGTATAAAAATGAAGTAGAAAAGCTATTAAAAGTATAACACAGGAAGATGCTATCCAGTTACCCGATTCGAAAAGAATAATTATATCACTGGCTCCTTTAAGCATGCATACACTACCAATACGAACGCAATCACTGAAGCAATAGTTCGCACTGTATGTAACCGGTTCCAGGAAATCTCAAATTTTGCTCTCTGGCTGGCAATTTCTTCAACAGAAGCTGACTTTACATTAAACAAATCCAACGCATTGTTTAAAGGCACATTGCCAAACATGGTAATTCCAAATACCGCAACTATGTATATAGCGGTTGCAATTAATAAAATTATAAAGCGGTTGGAAGATGGTTGCCCATAATGCATATAGGTACTTATTGGCAACAATATTAGGGTGCCCATAAAACTAAAAAAAAACAATGGGTTTTGTATTGCCCTGTTAATGGATTGCATCGCACTAACATATTCTGTATCCGTTAAACGTCCTAATCCCAAATTTACAGAACAGGAATACGAATACAAGAGGCCTGCTATGAGGCCTGTGCTTGTAGTAGTAATTAACAAAATAATATTTGCCATTATCATTTTCCTATAGATTGAAGACATTTTGAAAAAATTATTCTTTGTTACCGCGGACATTTTCGCTTGTCCGAAGATACCAAAAATTACTATTTCCTTAAGGCTTCATAAACCGAAAAATATAATTAGACGTTTTACTTGTTTGAAATTATATTTAATACTCAGGCGAATAAAAACACCTGCTACTAACAGTATAGTGAATATGGTAAATTTCACAGTAAATAATTTTATTTACAAAAATTACCTTTGGCACAAACACTATAACTGATAGAATACATACGCAGTCCATTTTTAACCAGGGTTTGAACAGGCAACGCCTCAGCGTGTCGCAAGCGCAGCAGGAAGAATTTGTCGCCACATTCAAAAAGACCTTGTTGAACCCGGCCAGGAAGTTTCTAATGCCCAATACAATTACCAGGCGGCGACGGATAAAATAAAAATCCGATCGCAGCAGATAAACTTTTTACAGAAGTCGGTGGATTATACGAAAGAGCTGCTTAAGTTGACTGCTAATACTAATTACACGGATGTTCTCACATCTGAACAA
>JBDSBP010000235.1:0-2589 GCA_039921525.1 Chitinophagaceae bacterium
TGAGATAATTTTAAAAAGTAGCATGATTAACTCCTTAATTATTACCAACTTGGGTTAAGTTATATAGTAGGGATGAGGTAAGAATAAAGGAGCGAAGATTTAAGCTACTTTCTTATCTTTGTCACCATCCCCGATTCATTCACTTCGATCTTCTTTTCCGCTTGCAGAAATTCAATTACTTTCCACAGCTTTTCTTTTTTAATTCCGTTTAAATGCTGCACCAGGTCGCGTGTATGAACAGGCTCGCGGAGGGAAGATAGTATGCGATTTTCGATAAGAGAAAATTCGTCGTCAGAGATAACAACCTTCTTCTTGTTAAGACAATTGTCACATATACCACACGGTTTCATATCATCATCGCCGAAATAATTTCCTGTAAGTTGACTTCTGCATACAGCGCTCTGTACATAACTTATCAACGCTTCAACCCGTTCTTTATATAGTTTCTTTCTTTTGTTGTATTGCTGCATATCAATAACCAAATCTTCCGCTTTCACCCTGTTTTGAATAAAAAATAATTGAGGAGTATCCTTTTGCGGAGCATAAGATAGTATGCTAAAAGAATGCAGTTGTTTAAGGTGTTTAATTATTTCTGCTACTTCCACCCTCAGCATGAAAGCCAATGACTTTTCATTAATATTAACTTCCTGGTCAAAAACACCTTCATACGACCGAAGTAGTATTTTTATTACCGGCTCAAGCGTTGGATTTGATAACTCAAATTCATACAATCTTTCTTTATTACAAGTAAACATAATCTTCGATGAAAGAAATATCTGTTCATTAAAAGTTAGTAGGTTTTCATGTTCTAATACTTTTAATGTATTAGCCACCAGGTGCACGGGTAATTGGAATTTTTGCAGGAAGTCTGCAAGAGTAAAATCATAATAATTTCCTTCCCCCATGCCATTGGCAATTTGCAGGTAATTCATGATTGCCTGGTAAACCACTCTTATCTCATGAAGCGGTGGAAAACGAAGAACTACCTGTTGCCTTAATTCGTCGAGGTCTTTTTCCTGGTATAATAATACTGCGTACGATTTTTTGCCGTCCCTGCCGGCACGGCCGGCTTCCTGGTAGTAATTTTCCAGGCAATCTGGTGCATCCAGATGAACTACTACTCTTACATCGGATTTGTCTATACCCATACCGAAGGCGTTGGTACTAACAATTGTCCTGGTTTTATTTTTGATCCAGTTTTCCTGTTTCTGGTTTCTTTCTTCCGATGGTAACCCGGCATTATAAAAATCCGCATTTATATTATACGTTCTCAACTGCTCTGCAATCTCTCTCGTTCTTTTCCTGCTCTTGCAATAAACTATACTGGTGCCCGGAACATTTGTAAGAATTTCTACCAATTTTGTGATTTTGGAATCGACCAGGAAAATGCTATATGATAAATTGGGTCTTTCAAAGGATTGCCTGAAGATAGTATGTTCTTTAAACTGTAATTTCTCACAAATGTCTTTTTGAACAATAGGTGTTGCAGATGCTGTTAAGGCAATCACAGGCACACCAGGCAATTGTTCCCGGAGAACCGCAATACGTAAATAAGTCGGACGGAAATCATATCCCCACTGAGAAATACAATGGGCCTCATCAACAGCCAGGAGGCTTACACTTAATCCTGGCAAATATTCGAGGAACAGTTTTGTTTCCAGCCTCTCTGGTGAGACATATAAAAATTTGCAGTTACTGCCGCTTGCAGTTTTAAGAGTATGCATCACCTCCTTCCTGCTCATGCCCGAGTAAATAGCGAATGCCGTAATTCCTTTCTTACGCAGATTCTCTACCTGGTCTTTCATCAAAGCAATGAGTGGACTCACTACCAAACACAAGCCATCCATCTTTATACCCGGCACCTGGAAACAAATGGATTTTCCTCCGCCGGTTGGTAGAAGGGCCAGCACGTCTTTCCCATGGAGAACTGCATTGATTATTTTTTCCTGCAGCGGCCTAAAAGATTCGTAATCCCAGTATTGTTTTAGTATGGAATGTATGGATGACATTAATTCTGAATGACAAATTACGAATTACGAATTAATTGAAGAATGATAGCCGATACGTCGTAATTCGTAATTTGTAATTCGTAATTATTAGCGGCGGTCTTTTGACTGTTCTTCAAACCACTTTCTTAACAAACAACCTAACAGAGTTTACCGCAAGGACCACATCGCTCAAACCCATTACCAAAGCTGCTATGGCAGGTGATAGTAAACCAAAGGCCGCAACAGGTATGGCAACAATATTATACGCAAACGCCCAGAACAGGTTTTGCTTGATGGTAATAAAAGTATGCTTGCCAAGTCCTAATGAGGTGGGGAGATTTTTTAATCCGTGATTCATTAATACAACATCGGCGGTTTGCATGGCGATCTGCGAAGCTTCGCTCAAAGAAATGCCGATGGTTGCTTTAGCCAGGGCAGGAGCGTCATTGATCCCATCACCCACCATTGCGGTTGGCGCATTTGCTGTCAGTTGAGCAACGGTATCCAATTTCTGTTGCGGGCTTTGTTCAGCTATTATTTCATCAATGCCTAATTTTTCCCCAAGAGCTATGCATTTAGACAAATGATCGCCACTTAACAG
>JBDSBP010000236.1:0-11412 GCA_039921525.1 Chitinophagaceae bacterium
CTCTGTACGTTTTCTTCTTTGCCGTCTGATTTGTTTTTTCTGTTCCATGCAAGTATTTTCTATTGATGACTTGCAAAGCTAATTCGGCTCAAAATGATATCAAAGGTGGTACTGACCGAATTATTACAGTGCAAAATGTATCCATTTAAGACTTCGGAAGTCAGGTTCTCGTATCTGCCTGACTTCCGAAGTCTCGAATTTCGGGGGTCTTACCGAGCATAGGCAGACTTCGAAAGTCTCAAAAGCAACAATAGAAAAAATAATTTCTAATAGTCTATTAAATTAGTAGAGAATATATATCTTCGCAAAAAATGTATATTTTCTGATGAAAAATTTATTGTTGCTGTTGTTGTTAATACCGGGGGTTGTTGCTGCACAACTGAATGGAAGCGCAATATTAAGTGGAAGGGTAGTAGGAGAGAACCATGAAGGAGTTCCCTCTGCCAGCATAACGGTTAAAGGTGAACCTAAAGGAACCACCTCTGATTCAACGGGCCGGTTTTCGCTAGTGATTAATCAAAAATTTCCGTTCAGGCTAGTTATATCATCCGTTGGATTTGCTCCTCAGGAACTGGAAATAAAGAATGCGAATTCAAGGTTGGCAATCCAGTTAACCAGCCAGACATTTATGGCAAATGAAGTGGTGGTTACGGCTAGTCGCACATCAGAAAAAACATTGAAGTCACCCGTGAGTATTGAAAAGCTAGATTTGCGGGCATTAAAAGAAACACCGGCAGCCTCGTTTTATGATGCGTTGGGTAATGTAAAAGGTGTTCAGTTAACAACTTCTTCCATCACATTTAAAGTGCCCAATACGCGCGGTTTTAATATACCCAACAATTTTCGTTTTATGCAATTGGTGGATGGCATAGATATGCAGGCAGCCACATTGGGTGTGCCTCTTGGAAATGCTATTGGTCCTACAGAGCTGGATATTCAAAGTATAGAAGTAACACCAGGAGCCGCGTCGGCTTTATATGGTATGAATGCTATCAACGGCATGTCGAACCTCATTACAAAAAATCCTTTTACTTCACCGGGATTAAGCGTTTTTCAGCGTAGCGGTGTAAACCATGTGGATGGAAGGGATCACTCGCCGGCCTTACTAACTGAAACCGCTATACGATACGCTAAAGCCTTTAATAATAAATTTGCTTTTAAGATCAATGCAAGTTATTTACAAGGCGTTGATTGGATATCTGATACCAGGAAAGATCAAAACCCCAATAACCTCATTACTGCCAACGCTGCGTATCCCGTATTAAACGGGGCTAATAATATTGTTTATGACGGATGGAATAAATATGGAGATGATGCTCTGGCGGGTAGCAACACCGTCTCCGTCGGCGGTTTGAATATCGACGGTGTAGTTAACAGAACGTTGACGGTTGGCCGCACTGGTTACTGGGAAAAAGATCTCGTAGATCCCAAAGTAGATAACCTGAAATTTGATGTGGCCTTACATTGGAAGATCAGGCCAACTACTGAACTAACCTATACTTACAGAAGGGGAAAAATGGATGGCGTTTTTCAAAGAGGTAATAAAATCAAACTGGATAACGTGGTGGTGCAAAATCACCAGCTGGAATTAAAGGGCAGCAATTTTACCATTAAGGCATATACTTCCAGGGAAAATTCCGGCGACTCTTATAATGTGAAACCACTGGCTGATAACCTGGATCTTTATTCTGGGGGCAGCGCCAGTGTATGGGGGGCAAAATATAAAATAGCCTTAAATGCGTATGCTGCCGATCATGGTGGTTCATTAACGTCTTCAAATCTTGCAGCAGCCACGCAGTTTGCGCGGCAGCAGGCTGACGCCAGCAGGGTTGTTCCCGGCACGTCGCGTTTTAATACCGTAAAAGATTCGATCATAGATATCAATAACTGGGATATTAAATCCGGTGCCATTCCGAATGCGCCCATAACAGGCGGTGCTGCATTAATTCAAAAAAGCAATTTATATCATGTAGAAGGCCAGTTGGATCTTACCAGGCAGGTAAAGTATTTTAACCTATTCGTAGGGGGCGATGCTCGTGTATATGAACTTATTCCTGATGGAAATAACTTTGTTGATTTTAAACGCCCGATTGCCCAAAGAAATTTACGGGAAGAGGATGGTAGTTTTGGCAACAACACGTATTATAAAAAAATCGGTGCATTTGTGCAACTGACAAAAACACTTTTTAATGAAAAATTAAAACTATGGGGCTCCTTACGTGGTGATTACAACCCGGAATTTAAAGCAAAACTTACCCCGCGACTGGCAGCCGTATACACGGTAAATGAATACCATAATCTCCGCTTTACCTTTCAGCAGGGATACCGTTTTCCCGCTTTGTTTGAGGCGTTATCTTACGTAAACAACGGAAGAGTAAAACGTGTAGGCATCCTGCCCATCATTAATGAAGGATTAGGCTACCGCGAAAATAGTTATACGCAATCATCGATCGCAATATTCAATGCAACCGTAAAGCAGGCTGGTAATACCGACGCAGCTGCTTTGGTAAACAGGGGTTTACTGGTACCTGGAAATTTACCTGATGGACGCCCGGAAGGAATCAATTCTTTTGAAATTGGTTACAAGAGTGTTTTGTTTGATAATAAAGTTTTTATTGATTTTGATGCGTACACAAATATTTACGATGGCTTCCTGGGACAGGTACAGGTTTTTGTTCCGATAGGAGAAACCACTGGAACTGATGCGGCAGTACTAGCCATGATAGATAGGAACAGGGATGCAACGGCAGCAGTACCTGCAACGCCAAACACCCCAGCTTCCGCCGCCAGCAAAGGACAGGAGCGTTACCGTGTATATACCAATGCTAAAAATAAGTACACTACCTACGGCTCTTCAATCGGACTAACCTATAATTTTTATAAAACATTTACTCTTTCAGGTAATATAAATTACAATAAAATTAAAGGTATTTCATCTCCTGATCTATTTATTACCGGATTCAATACACCTGACTGGACAACCAACCTCTCTTTCGGCAACAGGGCTATCTCCAGGAATATTGGATTTAATATTGTATGGAAATGGCAAAACAGTTTCTTATGGGAAAGCCCTCTCGTTACTGGTAATATCGACGCTATTAATAACGTAGATGCCCAGGTGACGTTCAGGATGCCCAAAGTAAAATCTACTATTAAAGTGGGTGGTACAAATGTGTTGAATAACAGGCGCCTTCAATATGCAGGTGGTCCCACTATCGGTGCGTTATATTATGTAGCGATTACAGTTGATGGGTTGTTGAATAATAAATAAGATAGAAACATTCTTATCTTTGAAATCGAGATACAACCTCTACATGCAAAAGTTAAAATATTCTTTACTATTATTTTTACCAGTAACATTTATAGCCATTGCGGGAAAAATCAATAACAAATATTCTAATGGAAAAGAAGAGTTACACAGTTATTCAATAGCTACTGCTTCAAACCTTATAAACAGATCCGCGAAAGATGATACCTCCAATCCAATACATCTAAATCAACTGGGCTTCTACCCGCACGCGCCTAAAAAAGCAATCATCACCGGAAACAAACCGGCTTCAAAATTTTACATAATTTCAACCGATTATAAAGATACCATATACCAGGGTGTTCCTGGGCCTATTAAACAATCTTCCAATTCCTCCCTTTCTGCCATGGCAGCTGATTTCAGTGCCTGCAGCAAAAAAGGAAAGTACCTGCTGGATGTACCTGGCGTAGGAAAATCTTACCAGTTTACTATCGAAGAAAATGTGCATCATGCTGTAGCAATCGCTTCTCTAAAAGGTTATTATTTCCAACGCGCTTCCATGCCGCTGGAACCTAAATTTGCAGGCAAATGGAGCAGGCCCGCCGGGCATCCTGATACGGCTGTACTGATCCATCCTTCAGCGGCCTCCGTCATCCGCAAAGCGGGAACAGTGATTTCTACTCCCGGTGGCTGGTACGACGCAGGTGACTACAATAAATATATCGTAAACTCTGGCATTACCATGGGCACTTTATTGTCGGCTTATGAAGATTTCCCGGAATACTTTAATAAGCTGAACACCAATATTCCTGAAAGTAATGATGCCATTCCCGATATTCTGAACGAAATCATTTACAACTTACGCTGGATGCTTAGCATGCAGGATCCTGGTGATGGCGGGGTCTATAATAAATGCACCAACGCGTCTTTTGATGGAATGGTAATGCCCGGTGTTACAAAAGCACCTCGCTATGTAGTGGCAAAAGGAACTGCTGCCACGCTCGATTTTTCAGCAGTAATGGCACAATCAGCGCGTATACTGAAAAAATTTGATAAGCCGCTTCCCGGACTATCGGATAGCTGTAAACGGGCCGCCATAAGTGCCTGGACATGGGCAATGGCAACCCCTTCATTGGCTTATGATCAGAACAGCATCAACAAGTTATACGAACCAAAAATAATCACAGGTGGCTATGGTGATTCAAAGTTTAACGATGAATGGTTTTGGGCTGCAGTTGAATTATTTATAACAACGAAAGACAATCAGTTTCGATCAGTAATGTCTTCAAATAAAAATGTTGCTCTATCATTACCAGGCTGGGGGAATGTTCAGATGTTGGGTTATTATTCGTTATTACGCAACGGTAAATTTTTACCAAAAGATATGACTGATGACCTGGCGATGATTAAAAGCAGGTTAATTCAATTTGACGATAATTATGTAGTGCATCTTTCCGACAATGCATTTGAAACGGTGATGGGTGAGTCTAAAAGAGATTTCAACTGGGGGAGTAATTCTAATGCCGTCAACCAGGGGATAGCGTTGATATATGGATACGTACTGACCAACGATAAAAAATACCTGGATGCGGCGCTGTCTAACCTGGATTATATCTTTGGTCGCAACGCAACAGGTTATTGTTTTGTAACAGGGCAGGGAAGTTTTTCGAGCAAACATCCGCATCACAGGTGGAACCTGTGCCAGGGTTACTTGTGGGAGGTCCCAACCCGGCGATGCAGGATAAATGCCGCTATGAATTTACAGAACCGGAAACAGCTTATTCAGATACGGACTGCTCTTATGCATCTAATGAAATTGCTATTAACTGGAATGCGCCTTTGGTGTACCTTGCGAACGCAATAGAAGCTTTGCAGCGGAAAGTGGGGTATTGATGCTATGCCAGCACTAAGGCTAAACCTATAAGGTTTGAACCCGTAATGCAATGCCTAAGCATGCAAACCTTACAGGTTGAGTCTGTTTTGCCAGCACCAGGGGCAATAACCTTTAAGGGTTGCCTTAGTAATGTAAATCCTACAGACATAACCTTATAGGTTTGCAATTAAGACCGCGGTTTCGCACTAAGATATTCATCGAATAAATACATTTCAACATGTTCCTTCGAAAATCAACACTATTCCTGTCTTTTTTTCTTATCACAAACTTACTTGCCTCACAGGCCCAACAAACACAGGTACAATACTTATCAGGCACCGACAAAGACCACACCAAACAATGGGATTTCTTCTGCACAAAAGGCACTAACAGCGGCAAATGGACGAAGATCGCTGTGCCTTCCAACTGGGAACTGCAGGGCTTTGGTGAATATGATTATGGACACGACAAAAACAAACTCGACGAACAGGGTCTTTACAAATATAATTTCAAAGCAGAACCAAGCTGGAAAACAAATAATGTATTCATTGTTTTCGAAGGTTCCATGACCGACACAGATGTGAAAATAAATGGCAAGTCCGCAGGACCGATACACCAGGGCGGTTTTTACCGGTTCAAATATAATATCTCCCCTTTACTAAAATATGGAAAAAATAATTTACTGGAAATCACAGTAAGTAAAGCATCTGCCAATGCTTCTATTGATAGGGCTGAACGCGGAGGTGACTTCTGGGCATTAGGTGGTATCTTCCGGCCGGTTTACCTGGAAATTGTTCCCCATGCGTTTATTGACAGACTTGCCATAGACGCAAAAGCAGATGGAAGTTTTGGTGTGGATGTATTTGGCGTTAATCTTACCGATCAACATACCATCCAGGTGCAGGTTCAGACATTGAAAGGAGAAAAAGTTGGGGAAACATTTTCAGAAAAAGCGGCAAAGCAGGAAGATAAGGTGGTGCTTAAAAATAGGTTCAATAAACCGGCGCTATGGAATCCTGAATCTCCAAACTTATATCAGGCGGTGGTTTCGATCAGCGATAATAAAGGCATCATACACAGCATTACTCAAAAGTTTGGTTTCAGAACGGCTGAATTAAGACCCCGGGACGGCTTTTATGTAAACGATACAAAAGTTATTTTTAAAGGTGTTTGTCGCCATAGTGCCTGGCCCGAAACCGGCAGAACGCTCAGTAAGGAAATCAGTATCCTGGACGTTGAATTGATGAAGGAGATGAACATGAACGCGGTTCGCATGTCGCACTACCCGCCCGATCAGCATTTCCTGGATGTATGCGACTCAATGGGTCTCTTTGTGCTGGATGAATTAACCGGCTGGCAGGCGGCGTACGATACAGTTGCAGGGCGCAAGCTGGTGAAAGAGCTGGTAGAACGAGACGTTAATCATCCCTCCATCGTTATTTGGGACAATGGCAATGAAGGCGGCTGGAACAGGGGACTTGATAATGATTATGCCTTATACGATCCTCAAAAAAGACTCGTTATTCATCCATGGGAAAAATTTAACGGAACTGATACTAAACATTACCCGGATTATAATAATTTAGTGAACGCTACTTTATATGGTAAAGATGTTTATTTCCCGACTGAATTTATGCATGGTTTGTATGATGGCGGCCATGGTGCAGGGTTAGAAGATTTCTGGAACTTAATGTTACAGTACCCTTTAAGCGCAGGTGGGTTTCTTTGGTCCTTTCATGATGAAGGTATTGTAAGAACGGATAAAAACGGGATCATTGACACGCACGCTAACAGCGCGCCCGACGGCATCCTGGGGCCGCATCGGGAAAAGGAAGCGAGCTTTTATACCATCAAAGAAATATGGTCGACCATTTATATTGATAAACATTTTATTACTCCCGATTTTAATGGCAGGCTGGAAGTTGAAAACCGGTATCTATACACCAACCTGAATGTATGTTCTTTTGAATGGAAATTAATTAAGTTCTCTTCTCCTGGCGCTCCTGCCGGTTCAACAACACTTGCCCATTCTAATAAATCAACTATTATATTGGCACCCGGAGAAAGAGGATGGTTAGAGTTGGCGCTTCCTGCATCCTGGAAAGAATCTGATGCGTTATATCTTACGGCATATGATCAGTATAAAAAAGAAATCTTTACCTGGAGCTGGCCCGTAAAAACACCGAAAGAAATAACGCAACCCCTTATCCGCTTTGCGCTCGGATCAAAAATAGAGGTTACTGAAAATAACAAAAGCCTGCATCTTAAATTAGATGGAGTGAATTATGATTTTGACGAAGTTACCGGCTTGCTGTCAAAAGTAAATAATGAAAAATCGCTGATCTCCTTATCTGGCGGACCAGTAGTAGCAGGTGTTAATGATACGCTTAAAGAATTTCGTCACTATGCCAGGGCCGAACAATATGTAGTGGAACCCATTTATAAAGGACCATCTAATTTCAAAGCAAAATGGATATTCACTCCCGGACAGTCAGTAAAACTGGAGTACCAGTATTCACAAAGAGGGGAGGCAGATTTTATGGGTATCACATTTAATTATCCGGAAGAAAAAATTACCGGGATGAAATGGTTGGGGAGGGGGCCGTTCCGTGTATGGAAGAACCGCCTGAAAGGCATGCAGTTTGGCGTTTGGCAAAAAGAATTTAATAATACTATCACCGGCGAGAGCTGGTTATATCCTGAATTCAAAGGATATCATGCGCAACTCTATTGGATGGAATTACAGAACAAAGAATCAGCATTCCGGGTTTATACGGAAGATGAAGGTGTTTTCCTTCAAATGCTAAAGCCGACAAAACCAGTTGGGGCTTTCAATGAAAATACCAGTCCACGTTTCCCTGTCGGCAATATTGGTTTTATGAGTTCCATCAATCCTATCGGCACAAAGTTCCAGGCGGCAGAAAGAATGGGTCCACAAAGCCAAAAGAACAGTAGCCTCAATTCACCAGTTACCGGTAATCTTTGGTTTGATTTCAGATAGCTGTGAGGACTTTCTATCATGTTTTTAGTCCGTTCTTTTTCATAATCCATCATTTCATTTAACATCAGCCAACTTAATTAATCGATCTATATCCTGGCCGGAATGTTGCGACTTCCCCGCTGCAATAATTTGCTCCGTGGTTAAGACTTTATGTTGACCCGAATTCTTCATCAATAAATAAACTATGCCTGACTCAATACCCCCTTTTTTAGGGTTGCTGTTTATACCTAATTCGTTTGCGAGTTTTATGGATCCTTCTCCGATTTTATTTTTAGGGCCAATATCTGCGAAGATGGCAAAACAGAATTTCTGATTTTTTTTATTATATACAAATGCAATATCCCCGAGCTTAAAATCATTGGAGAAGCCAGCTGGTACGGCAATATAGGGAATGGTTTCCGAATTCACATATCTATCAGGGTCTATGCGATTTTTGTCGCCATTCTCCAATGCCGTCATCGAAATATAATATCCCGGGGCAGGATTGGAGGCAGTTTGAATGACAGGATTTCCTGATGCCTTTCCGTTATCAGTTACGAGTGCCCACCAGTTGCCGGGTTTACCACCATTGCCTAAGTAGTCCAGCGCCACTTTATCATCTTTGTGATAGGCTTTTGGCGCACCGTCCGCATCAATCATAAAACCGGCAGTATAAATATAAGCTTGCATGCTGTCAACTTTGTAAACAGTAGTGTTGCCAACGATTTTATACGCTTTTTTAGAAAACTGGGCGGCAGCTGGAAAGGAGCAACTGAAGAATAAAATACACACCGATAATAGTCTCATGGAAGAAGTTTGTGCTATCAAAATAAGAAGTTATTTGATGAATTGCAACTTTGCTTTCAGAAAGTGATGGTTCATTCCAGATAACTCATGACTTCCTTTATTTCTGCGCTTACTATTATTTTCTTTGTTCGAATAAAGAAAGGTTTTGAACATACGAGTCTCCCACAGGAAGGTAAATACCGTTGATAAACACCTGGTGTCTTTCTATTTTATCGATGTGAGCCCGCGAGACCAGGTAGGAACGATGTATTCGGATGAATTTATTTTTGGGAAGAAGATTTTCAATTTCGGTAAACGTCATCCGGGAAAGTAATTTGGAATTTTTCATGATAAAGTTTATGTAATTACCTTCTGCCTCTATGTAATAAATATCTTCAAAACGAATCTTAACCTGTTCATACCCGGTTTTGATAAATATATGATCCGCCAAACCTGTATTATTCCGAAGCTGATATAATTCATTGGCTTTGTTGCAGGCTTTCAGAAAACGCGCCAAAGAAAAAGGCTTGAGTAAATAGTCTACGGCATCCAATTCAAAACTAATAACGGCATGCTCAGAATATGCAGTGGTGAAAATAACCAGTGGTTTCCGGTTAAGACTTTTTAAAAAATCGAGCCCGGAAATATCGGGCATTTTGATATCCAGGAAAATAAGATCGATGGCTTCTTTTTGTAAATAATCCATTGCCTTAAAGGCATCGGTGAAAGTGGCCTTCAGTGTTAAAAACGGCACTTTGGAAGCGTGCGCCCTCACCACTTCCAAAGCAATGGGTTCGTCATCTATGGCAATAGAGGTCATTGGTTAGTTTAAAGTTCAAAGTTTAAAGCTCAAAGTTGAAGCATAAATATTAAAGGTACAAAATTCACAATCGTACGAGTTAAGTCCATTATCAAAAATCAATTAACCTCTTACCATTAACCATTAACCATTAACAATTAACCATTAAAGCTGTATCGTTAGATGTACGAAAAACTCTTTTGCGTTCTCACGTATAATTAATTCATGCCGGTTGGGATAGAGCAATTGAAGCCGCTGTTTTACATTATTTAACCCGATACCACTTTTATTCTTTTCAGGGTCGTTATCGAACTTTAAATGAATGCTGTTATACACATCGAAATACAATCCATTACCCGTTAATTGTAAGGTGATCTTGATATGAGAGGGTTCACGCAGACTGATGCCATGCTTAAAAGAATTTTCAATAAATGGAATTAAAAGCATGGGAGTAATGGACAGGGTATTTACCTGGTTATCTATATCAGTTTGAATAGTAATATCTGGAGATGACTGTGTGCGTAGCCTTTGCAGCCCGATATAATTGTTTATATAATCTATCTCCCGGTTAAGGGTGATTTTTTCCTGCATATTTTCTTCCAGCATAAAACGCATCATATCACCCAGCTTTTGAATTCCCTCACCGGTGCGTTCCGCATTTTCCTGCAGGGCGGTGCCATATAACGTATTCAACGCATTAAAGAGAAAGTGTGGGTTTATTTGTGAACGCAAAAAATCAAGATTTGCAGATGATTTTCCCAAAGCCGTTTTTAAAGATGTAAGCTCATAATTGTCGGCCAGTCGTTGCTTATATACGTACCATGATAGCGGCGCCGTGATTAATAATTGTACACCCAGGTTAAACAGGTTAACATAAAACATAGCCTGATCGTGGTTCATAAAAGCATATATCAACAGCGATAATGGAAAAATGCTCACAACCATGATTAGCACTACTTTCAACAGGTAGGCACGAAATTCTTTTTTCTTTAAACGGGCTTGTGGAATAAGTGTGTGTAATGAATACCAGTATAAACCAATAGAAAAGGGAACAATAAATCCGTACAAAGCATTAGCAGCCTCGGGAAAACCACTTATCAGCATCAGGAAAAAGCTGATCATCCAAACTAAAGAAGCAATTATGGCATCCCGGTTTACCAGTTGATTTTTTACCTGGTATTTATCCTGGTTTTCCAGGTAATGAATGGCCGTAAATTTTAAAATGATAAAAAATGCGAATACCATTAATAACCAGAAGCTATAAACGAAATTTGCTTTAAACAGCATCTCATATACTTCTTCCCTGTTTTTATAATCTGCAAATAGATACCCTTTGATCCAGGTGTCTGTAATGCCAAAGACAGCGCCAAGGGTTATAAATAAAATAAGAATCAATAATATATTTAGACCGACACGTTTTTTTTCTATGATAGGGGGTATGATAGAATACACCAAAAGCAGGTACAGCCCATAAAAAACTGAATAGCGTATCAGTTCTGGAATGAAGTAATTGGAGAAATAAGAAAATTCCAGGTGGCGATCATGGAATTGCATACTGTTAGATGACCAGTTAGAATAGGTATCACCTTGTGTAGCCCTGGACACCAGCAAAAACACGGCAAATACATACATCGTTGTTACCGCCCAAAATTCTATCTTATTAATGTCGAGGGGTTTTTTAATCAATTCTTTCATGCGATCTTTTATTTAGATGCAATATTACCCAT
>JBDSBP010000237.1:0-7485 GCA_039921525.1 Chitinophagaceae bacterium
TAGTTAGCACTGAAATCGGTGCTGGCAATATCCCTTTTTGAACAGAGCACAACGCCGACAATCGCTATTCCGAAACTTACCCACCGAAGATTATTCATTTTTTCTTTTAAAAAAACAACGGCCAGCAGGGCAGAAACAACGGGTAGTGTAAGGCTAATGATAGAGCCGTTGCTTGCGGTGGACTGTTGGGTGCCGATGGTAAGCAGTACCTGCGCCGGAAACTGTGGCCCAGTAAAGCCAGAAGTGCAAAAATTTTAAGGTCACTCCATTTTCGTTTTTTATTCTTTTTTACGTCTTTATATACAAAGGGTACCATAAACAGCGTAGTCAGCAGCATAGGAATAAAAACAGTGCTGAACGCCCCGATCTGGTCCTGCACCAGTTTGATGCAAGTAAACTGCAACGCCCACATCAGGTTGCACGCAAATAAAGCCGACCAGGAGCGCAATGATTTCTTCATATAAGGAATGCAGTTGGAATATACTTTTATACTTCGTTCTATTTCGTAAACAATAATACCAAATAATCGTTTACAAAAATTGGCTTATTTTACAGTGCAGATGTAAGGATATCCATCGTAGGTAAACAGCCGTGAAAAATAAAATCAGGAGTGTTGTTATTTTGGCCAGGTTCATTGAAAATTAATATGAAGATGTAAATGATCAGAGGACATGGCCGATAGATTAAAATAATTAAAGCTATTGTAAATACGGTTTATAGACCCTTATCTCCTTAATGGAAATGCCGTTACCTGTACTCATAATGGTAAGTACATGATTCTTATTGGGTATTCCCTGAAATAAGGTTGTTATGATTTCAACGGAAGAATCCTGATTTCGGTTGGGTGTATATAAATCGGTACTAATAGAATAGGTGTTCCATTTAACCATGTCGCCTGGTTTTACGATCGTTTTTAAAACCTGGAAGGATCGTTTCAGATGCCAGTCGCCTCCACTACCGGCATCTCCTTTTTTTATGATGACACGTTTTGAGGTAGATATAAAATCCTGACTAGCCATGCCTAGCCCATCCTTTCCTGTCTTTGATCCGCTGATTTCAAAAGTGAAATCGTTAAATGGAGGCGATACTTCTTTAAATGTACATGTCCATTCTTCATTTATCCAGGGTGCTTGATGATCAATGTGTATCATGGCAGGTAAAGTCCAGGGCCAGCCCTTACTGATATCACTATAGGGACGTATCATAAAATATGTTCCCTGGAATGAGGATGGCTTTTGACCGTCGACTAAAACGTTTGCTGACCTAACCCGGGAAAACGTACCCGTTGCAATTACATCCACTTTATTGCCGGTAAAAGGCAAACGCAAAGTATTTCCCTTAATAAAAACATCCGTTCCAACCTTGTATGTCGTCATCAATTGAAATTCATCTGGTTTATAGTCAGGTTTATATTGTAGAAATGGTTTTATCAATTCAGCCATAAGAAAGTTCCCCTGCTCGTTCAAATGGACTCCATCTTTTAATAATTTAGAAGGCTCATAACCATTATCATCCAGGTATTTTTTCCAGGCGCTGCGAATGTCAATTACTTCACAGCTATACTTTTGAGATAGGGCTGGTAAAATTTCGTAGGCCATTTTATCACTAAAGTCATTTTTCTTAGTGTAATGGTCTGTTTGCAGGGCTATTTCAGAAGCCGTAGTGCTTCGGATCGTTTTAATGATCAGTTCATAATTATTATGATCTCCGTAAACATGGAACAATACGAGGTCAGGATAAAACGAACTTACGTCCATTTAAACAGTCTTCACAAGCAAGGACGACGAAAAGCCGCCTATGGCTTTATTCTCCATAATAATATGAGCATTCGGAAAACGCTCAATGAGATCACTTTTTACCTTTAACCACCAATCCTGTTCACTGATAGATTGGCCATAAACCAAAATTTTAACAGTGTTCTTTTTTTCAGGTGTACTTGATGCGAGCGAATGCATCGTTCGTTGTATAAACCGGCCAGTTCCGCTTGTATCCGGAACGGCGGGTAATGGATATTGCTGTCCCCGCAGGGGAAGGGCAAAAAAGATAAAAGCAACCAGGATAATTGTTCCTATTTTATACATCTTAACAGAAGGTTTACAACGTCAAATAGATAAGTTATGGATCTTATAAAATACACTTAGTTGAAAATATCAAAAAAATTTAAAATCTAAATGTGTATGGATATTCCCGAAATTATCGAAGCCGCAGGCCAAGTAAGCTGTCTGCTGCTTAAAGTTACTTTCGTTTGTTTAATTTTTTTCCAGTACAGGTGCTTTGTCATCCTGTAAATTGTGCATCAATATCCTCCACCCGGGCAAATAACCACGGCTGCACCAGTTACTTTTTCTTTAGGTGGAAGAAAAATAGTAAGTGTGGGTTTCGAAATTTTGCTAATAATGACTATATCGCTGCGTGCTGACGAATCTCTTTTCTCCTGCTCAACAGATTGCCTACTATTAGGTATGCCATCAGGATATCGTTGCAAAACAGTTTGTGCAGAAGACTGCTGAAAAACAAATGCAAAAAAATAATGTAGTCGAAATATATATTTTCATAATGAACAGGTTAGGAAAAAAGAAAACAAATAAATAGTCAAGAACTGAAATCTACACAGATCTATGTAACAACTATACTGCACTGTGAGGTATGAAATGAAAATAACAAACGGCAAGAAGTATTTTTTGGAAGAAAACACTCTTAAATTTACTGCCAATTGCTTCACACCAGACTGACCATTTCTGATGAGGGTAATAATATGCTGTTTTTACCCATTATAGAATCACCAGGAGGGATAAAACTTTGTGATTTTTAATATTTTAAAAAATAATACAAATAATGGGTATAATTGTATACAAATATGAGCAAAATTAGATTACATTAGGCCAGATGTATTTCTGATCATTTTTAATCATTGCAAGAGAAAAATGAGTAGTTGTTTTAGACAGCGATTGTTTAAAATTCCTTTTTTTAAGGGTAAAAAGGTATCTAATTGCTTCTGTTATCCTCAATGTGTATGCCGTTTAATAAGCCTGAGCCAAATGACCATAATACGGTATTGAAAGGGTGTTAAAGCCAACTCATTCTTACTTTGTACAATTTTAGAATCGTAAATGTAAACGGAAATATATTAATGTCTTACATTAAATATTGTAAAATGGAGCCCGTCCTGGTGATCAATGATGAAAAGAAAACTCCCAAATATTTGCAGGTTGTCAATGCTGTATTGAATGCGATAAACCGGGGTAAGCTAAATAGGGGGGACCAGATTCTTTCTATTAACGAATTAAGCGACGAATTTTTATTTGCGCGGGATACGGTTCAAAAGGCATATGGCATATTAAGCAAGCAGGGTGTTATATCGTCTGTGCGGGGTAAAGAATACTACATAACAAGAACCGATCTGATTACGCCCTTTCGCATTCTATTAATTTTCAATAAGATCAGTAATTATAAAAAAGAGGTGTACAATTCGTTTGTTCAAACGATGGGTGAAAAAGCAACGGTTGATTTGAAAATACACCATTTCAACACTAGAATTTTCGAGAGCCTGATAATTAATCATTTAACAGAATATGATTATTTTGTTATTATGCCTCATTTTTATGAGAACTATGAAGAGGTTCAAAAAACTATTCTTAAAATCCCCGATTCAAAGCTCGTAATCCTGGATAAAGATATTCCTTACTGGAGTACAAAATATGCTGCTGTTTACCAGGACTTCAGAGCTGATGTAATGCATGCCCTGGAGGAATGTATTGAGCCGCTGAAAAAATATGATAAATTATTGTTTGTTCAACCTAAGGTAATTCCGTATCCGCCTGAAATTGCGTCCGGGTTTATTTACTTTTGTAAGCAATACCGGTTTGAATACGAGATTATACATGAAGTTGAAAATCCCAGGAATCTAAAAAGGAAAGAAGCATATTTAGTTATTGAGGAAACTGACCTGGTTAATCTAATCAATTCAAGTAAAATAAATAATTATACAATCGGAAAAGATATTGGCATAATTTCTTTTAACGATACACCGATAAAAGCAATTCTTGAGAATGGCATAACAGTTATATCGACAGACCATTCAAAAATGGGTGAAACGGCAGCCAGGTTGATTTTGGAAAACCGCCGCGAGAAAATTAAAAATCCTTTTCGCCTAATCCTGCGAAAGTCTTTGTAATATCCATTAGACGATTTTTATGGTGAGTTAATCAGCTCGGAAAAATTATCAATTATGTTTTTAAATATTATTTTATTCTCTTATTGAATCTATTTCGGAAGTATTCATCAACGAACTCGATTATGTATTTCTTTAACAATGGTTTTTAAAACCTAAAGCAGAATAATTCCGTTTGCAGATTTTTCTTGTGCGTTATAATTTGAAAGATATTTTCTTAGTGTTATGTTAAGCATGAAATGACGCCACGGCTATCAACCATCAGCTGTCAGCCATCAGCTATTATTTAGCATTAGCGTATCTTATAAATATTTGAATATATGTAAGTGTGAAGATGGGTTTTTACCAGTACAGATAAAACAAACTATTTAATAAAAAATAAATAAGATACTTCTAAGCTGATAGCTGATAGCTGAAGGCCTACCTTCATTTCATGATCACCGAAACGGGAGAGAATTATTAATGGTTATTTCTTTATGGCACTCTAACGGTCAGTGTTCAGTGAATCTCAACAATGAAAAACTACTTCACTATATTGAACAATTATCCGATGCTTCGGAATTTTATTATAAACCAATTCTTTATAAACAAATTGTACTCATGAAGGCAGAAAATATCGTATTCAATCTTGTTGTTTTTCTAATGACACTCTTGTTGGGTCTTGCAGGTATCAGCAGTGGTAAAGCACAAAGCAGAATACCTGCTCCAATCAATCCTGTAAGCTTTACACCGGCTGCCGATTTTAATGTACAGATTGATGGAAAGAATGCGATGGTATATGCTTCTCCCATACCTGCCAACTTCTGTAGTTTTGTAATGACCAGGCCTGTTGAAGTAACAATCAAATCGTTAACCCGTGATATAAAATGGGTAGATGTTCGGCCACTTTCTGCAGGAATGACGCCTGTTTTTCAGAACGGTGACAGCACGATCCGATTTACCATTAGAAGAACAGGGCAGTACAGTATTGAGTTAAATGGGGGAATCAAAATACCCTTGTATCTTTTTGCCAACAGCCTGGAAATCAATAAACCTGATAAAACAGATAAAAATGTATTATATTTCGAATCTGGCAAAATACATTACCCCGGAACTATTAATATGAAAGATAATCAGCAGGTATACATCGAAGCCGGGGCAATTGTAGTTGGAAATATTAAAGCCAGGAATGCCAATCATATTAAAATCAGGGGGCAGGGTATTTTAGATGGTTCTTATAGCCGGCAGTTCATGGATTCCCTTGCAATTGTAAATCTTCCTGTTGGTTTCGCTCCGGAACAGGGAAGAAGGGGAGGAACAAACGGCCTGCTTCTTTTTAATGAATGCAATGATGTTACTATTGAAGGTATTACCCTTTATAACAGTAAAACATGGGATGTTGTACCAACCATCTGTAATAATGTAAAAATCGATAATATCAAGATTGTAAGTGATAATGGGGGAGACGATGGTATTGATATTGTAAGCACTAAGAATATCACCATCACGAATAGTTTTATACATACCAAAGATGATTGCATAGCAGTGAAAAGCCATGCGAGGCCACAACCACCTGTAAGTCAAACATCCCCGACACAATCAAATTCTGCTCAACAAAGACCACAACAAACATTTGGACAATTGTCTCAAGGACCATTCTATGATGTGGATTCGGCATTAATTAAAAACTGCGTTTTCTGGAATGCTGCATGGGGTAATGCACTGGAAATAGGTTTTGAACTGTCGGGTGATGTGAAAAATGTACGCTTTATAGATAATGATATCATACACGTAGAAGGAGGGGCCGCATTTAGCATTCACAATGCCAGAAGAGGGGTTGTTAGTAATATCCTTGTAGATAACCTTCGTGTGGAGGGAACGGATCAAAAGCTGTTTGATCTGGCAATTTTTCGTTCAATCTATTCTGAAGACGGTTTACGCGATCAGGTAGAAATCAACAAATTGTATGTACACGGTATATGGGATAATGTACTTGCCGTTCCGGAAGCCGATAAAGAAAGCCGGATGAAGTTCCGGGGGCAAATCAAAAACATTACTTTAAAAAATGTATGTGTAGTAGATGGGCCTTTTCCTTTTTCTGTTTTTTATGGGTCAGACAAAGAACATGTTGTCGAAAATGTTTTTATAGAGAACCTGAAAATCCATGGAAAAAAAATCAATAAAATTTCTGAGGCAAAATTCTATCTGGAAAATGCAAAAGGAATTGTAATAAAATAAGTTTATGTCAACGTTGAAAATCATTTTAATTATTATTTGCCTACAGGCTACCTCTTCGGCTTTTCCGAATGAATATCACGTTTCATTACAGGGTAACGACAACCATAACGGTACTCAAAAATTTCCTTTTAAGAGCATATTCAAAGCAACACAAATCGCCATGCCAGGTGATACGGTTACTATATCCGGTGGTGAATATCAGCTTCAAAAACAATTCAAACCTTTACGTTCCGGCACTCCCTCTCAATGGATACTTTACAGGGCAGCGCCAAACGAACTCGTTATTTTTGATGGGAGCCTGGTTAAGAAAGGCATTGAAAAAAATGATACTATAAATTTCAGCAGACTAACCCAAGGTTTATTTCAGATTGAAAAAGCGAAATACCTGCGGTTTGAAAATATTGAAGTTAGAAACTCGAATGCAGCCGGCTTTATTATCTGGGGCCCCGAATGCAGTAAAATTGATTTGATTGGATGCAGATCAACTCAATCACATAATTCAGGCATTGGTGTATGGTATAGCGATTCTGTTCGTGTACTCAACTGCGAAATAACAAAAGCCAACGATAACGGGGAGCAGTATTATGAGGCAGGGCTTCAAAGAAGCAGTGAAGCTCCACACGAGGCCCTTTCCGTTTGCGGGGCACAATTTTTTGAAATCGCATATAATCAGATTCATCATTGTTTTAAGGAAGGTTTCGACTGCAAGGAAGTAAGCAAACATGGCGTTGTACATCACAATATTGTGCATGATTTGCCCAGGCAGGCATATTACACGGATGCTTGGTTTGTATTACTGGAAGATATAGAATTTCACGATAACACTGCATACAACTGTATGTGGGGATTTGCTATCAGTGTGGAGGGCAAAGATTCGGAACTACGCAATATCCGCTTTCATCATAATGTTATTTACAATATTACTGGTTCAGGTGTTCTTTTTGGGATGTGGGGAAATAATCCTTTGCGGGCTGATATTCATATTTACAATAATACTTTTTACCGGTGCGGTTCACCCCGGGTGTTCAGTGGTGGTGTGGGAAGTATTGACATCCTCTCTAAAAATTTCGCCGATGTTTATATTTACAGAAATATAT
>JBDSBP010000238.1:0-12060 GCA_039921525.1 Chitinophagaceae bacterium
TGAATGTAAAGAAGTGGTAAAAAAAGATCCGGCTTTTCATGCGGCCATCAGGAAATATGGCATTACCAATCCGGACCTGGTGATGGTTGACATTTGGACGGCTGGCAATTATGGAGCAGAAGAAGAGAAAACGACCAGGCTTGCAAGGCCGCTTTGTTTTGTACGTTCCGATGAAAGGGATAACGGTTATGCACATCCCATAGAAGGTGTTCGCCCGGTGGTAGACCTTAACCAGATGAAAGTATTGCGGGTATAAGAATACGATGTGGTACCCTTTCCCTGGGCGCCTGCCAATTACCGCACAGACAGGCTTGCCAGTTTCAGGAAAGATATTGTACCGCTGGATATTATACAGCCCGAAGGGCCTGGCTTCGAGGTAAACGGCTATGAAGTAAATTGGCAATAATGGAATTTCCATATCAGCTTTGAATCACGTGAAGGGCTACCGTTGAATAATATTTCCTATAAAGATGGTGATCGTATAAGGCCGGTTTTATATAGGGCCCCCCTGTCGGAAATGGTAGTTCCTTACGGTGATCCCGGACCCACGCAAAATAAGAAAAATGCATTTGATACCGGCGAGTATGGCATGGGTCAGTGTGCCAATAGCCTTGAACTGGGTTGTGACTGTGTAGGCTATATCAAATACTTCGACGGCGTTCTTAATAACAGCAGGGGAGAAGCATTTATTATTAAGAATGCCATATGTATGCACGAAGAAGTCTATGGCATCCTCTGGAAACATACTGACCGCAGGGATGGGCAGCCGGAAGTGATCCGGGCGTAGAGATTTCATAAAAAAGATTAACCTTCTTGGCGCGATCTCAATATCTGGGAACATCAATCGGCAAATGATTGAAGAATCCGTCATCGCCGGTGACAGTTCGACAGACTTCAGAGAATATGCCGATAGCGCTAATGCCTGGCCTAAGATAATTATTAAAAAAGATTCCAAACTCAGCAGGAACAATCGCCCTAACCTGGCTAATCTATATTGCAGGCTGGATATTCCAGTCACGGGCAATATAAAATTTTTCCAAATCATGGGCAATGGCACCGAAACGCAGTTTGTACAGGCTGTTCATGCTACAGAAAGTTTTGTTCACTATAGAGACCAATTCTATGCCCTGGCCGAATCTGACGAGATAGTGTTTGAATACTCGTTAAGCTACATAACGATAATTTATAAAAATATAACATTGCCCTTCCAGGTGATAAAGAAAATTTACCTTCACCCGGATTATGTTTCCTGTTTGCAGCATATCAGGATTAAAAATACATCACCTCAAAATTTTGAGATTTTTTTCCTTGAAAAGGCTGTATTTACTTTAGGTGATCCGTTTCATACTACTTACACTGCTTTTGCCAAAGATAATTACAGCGGACTGAAAGTTGGTAATGAACTATCAAGAAGTTATACCGGGAGATTTCTAATGTCAGGGCCTGATGTTACTCGAATTTTCACACGAAATGATCAGTTGCAACACCAGATGAAAATAATTAGAGCGCCCTGGAAACATAATCAGAATGTTTATAAAAATTGTGATGACCAATCAGGTCTCCTGCAAAAGAAGTTGAAGATTTCTTCGGGAGGTGCTGATAATAATTTTATCATTTGCTACAGTGCCGGCGGGGCATCCAACGAAGCAGCGCATGGAACAGCAGAAATATTTGCTGCATTTCAAAAAGACAGCCTGAATGATTTGGAAACATCCTTACAAAAACGCGCCATTGAATTTGATATGGTTAGCATACCTGATCGGTTACCATCCTTCAGCCACCACGTTGTAGTGGCGTACTATGCAGGCCTGCCTTGCTTTTTTCAGCGGTTTCCACAAACCGCACAATTTCAGCAGACGAAATTCCCTGTGCTTCCGGGGAACTCCCTGGCAGACCATGCCTTGCAACGCCATCTCCAATAATATGTTGAGGAAGCACCGGCATCAATCCCGCACCCGTAATATAAATTCTCATTTGTTTGATAAAGAGCCTGCGCTGTTGATGTAACTTTGAATTAGTCATTTGGCAAGAATTAGGAGATATGAAATTGAACGTACCGGCAGTTTTTTCAGATAACAATATTATGATTTAACTGGTAACGTTTCCGTTCGGAATTAACCAGTGACGAAAATCGAACAAATTATTTTATCACAGCGATTATATTAGCGTAAATGATTTGATCAACCTTTGTAAGAACCGGTTGCTAATTTATCGGCCCGCAACCAGCTAAAACAATTATAAACTTAACATATGAAAGGTCAAATGATGCAATATGCCCTCAGCACCAATTCAATTATTGAATATGGTAACCGGGTTTTTCCCCGCAAAGAAATCATTTCCAAACTTCCTGACGGATGCTGGCACCGTTACCGGTTCACCGATATGTACGCTCGGGCAAAAAAAATGGCTGGAGTTTTAATAAACAGGCTGGGCGTACACCGTGGTGACAGGGTAGCTACTTTTGCATGGAACCAGTATCAGCACCTGGAGCTGTATTACGCCATACCCGGTGCAGGGGCAATTTGTCATCCCATAAATATCCGCCTTTCCATAGATCAGATTGCTTACATCATCAACCACGCTGAAGACAAAATAATTTTTATAGACGCTACACTGATAAAGTTGTTTGAGCAAATTGCCTCGAGATTAAACGGCACACCTCAATTGGTCGTTCTTGCCGCATCACCTGCATTTGAAACCAGTTTAAAAAATATCATTCATTACGAAGACCTGCTGACCGAAGCGGAGGTTTTAGATGAATGGATTGAATCGGATGAAAACGATGCCTGCGGATTGTCATACACCAGCGGCACTACCGGTGAACCCAAGGGAGTTTTATACTCTCACCGTTCTACTTACCTCCATGCATTAAGCATCATGACACCCAATGCATTTAATATTTCCTGCCAGGATAAAGCATTGCTTATCGTTCCACAGTTTCATGTAATGGCCTGGGGTTTTCCTTTTGTATGTGTAATGGCAGGTGCGGAAATGGTATTGCCTTCCTGCCATTTACAGCCTGAATCATTGATTGATATTATACAAAAAGAAAAATGTACGATTGCCAATGGCGTGCCAGCTATCTGGATGGGTGTTTATGAAGCATTGAAAAAAAATCCACCTAATGAAAAATTAACGCTGAAAGAATACCTCGTAGGCGGTTCGGCCATGCCGATGAGTATTATGGATGCGATGGAGCAAGATTTTGGTATCCCCGGAGTGCAGGCCTGGGGTATGACGGAGACGTCTCCCTTGGGCACCATCTCCAGGTTGCAGCCACATCATTATGATTTGCCACGACAGGAACAACTAAAAATCCGCTCCAAGCAGGGCATTGAATTGCCAGGTGTAGAGATAAGGTCAGTAACGGAAGAAGGAACTACCGCGCCAAGGGATGGGGAGACAACCGGTGAGTTTGAAATAAAAGGCCCCTGGATCGTAGATAAATATTTCAGGTGTGATCATACGCAGGGCAATACCGGCGGAGAGTGGTTCAAGACTGGCGATACCGGCACCATTGATAAAGACGGGTACATGATGATAACAGATCGCAAAAAAGATCTTATAAAAAGTGGGGGAGAATGGATATCCAGCATTGCGCTGGAGCTGGCGCTGGTAGCGCACCCGCAGGTGAAAGAAGCTTGTGTAATAGCTATTCCGGATGATCGGTGGTCGGAAAGGCCCCTGGCATGCATTGTTTTTACAGATGACACAGAAGTACCGGCGGCTGAGCTGAGATCATTTTTATCGGGCGGGTTTGCCGCTTACCAATTACCGGATCATTATATCTCTGTTAAACAAATACCGAAAACAAGTGTGGGTAAACTTGATAAAAAAGAATTGCGAAGGCTTTATTCAATCGGCCAACTGGGGGAAAGAAGTCGTGATAAATAAAATTTAAATTCAACTAAAAAAGGAAATATGAAACGATTACTGTTCATGGCCATGCTGACGATTACCGGGTATGCTTATGCGCAAAAAGCGTATGTTGCATCTGAAAAAAATTATGATGTGTCTTATGGATCTTTTCCATCCAGCCAGATGGGTTTATACCTGCCTTTTAACAGGACGCCTGAAACGCACTTTATTATTGTTATACACGGAGGCGGTTGGGTAGCGGGTGATAAAAAAGGCGATCGAGGATCTCAGCAAATATTGATGGAACAAGGCATTGCCTCGGCCAATATCAATTGCCGTTTTGTAGACAGTCTTTATACGCATTACCAGGCTATGCTGGCGGATATTGACAGCGCTGTAAATTTTTGCATCGCAATTGCGGATAAGTGGCATACACGCAAAACCAATTTCATTTTTATGGGCGCCAGTGCAGGCGGTCACCTTGCATTATTATATCCTTATCTTACTAACAGGAAAGTAAGTGCCATCATTGCAGAATGCGTTTCTGCCGATTTAGCCGATACCGCCATGCTGCGCTATGAAACTTCCAATGGCCTGCTTAATATCATAAAACAAAATGACCGGCGCTACTTATTCGCCGGGTCAGCCAATCGATCCGAAATTTATGACCAGCAGTCCTGTTTATCATGTACAAAATATTCCGACATTGATCATTCATGATACCAACGATCGTACTGTACCCTTCGCGCAAGCAATTAAACTGAACAAAAAACTAACCTCCCCTAACATCCCCCATAAGTTGATAAGCCTGCAGGGAGCAGACCATGATCTTAATATGAAAGACTTGCCTACGCGGAATATGATTTACAAAGAAATGGTGGATTGGGTGTGGACCTATCGTAGGTAGGAAGGTTTTCTGGGCTTAACAATGTATGTTCCCTAAAATATGGAATGTTGTGATAAGAAGCTCCTTAATAAAAAAACACCTTTTCAATAAGTGTTAATTCAAGCAGATTTCCCTTTTCCTAAAATTATTTGTCGATATATCATTCCGGATATCACATAATAAATTATCATTGTGATGTTATTACTGAAATAGCTATGTATCGGCATTGAATGCTGACAAAAGGATTGATTTTTCAGTTTTCAGTACAACAATTTTAATTGTTCAATAAATTGCACTAAATGTCAAAACAAAATCAGTCATCCCGCAAAAGGTTTTTACAACAGATCGGCGCCACAGGTATATTGGCTGCAGTTTCACCATTTAGCAGCCTGGCTGCAAAGGAAAAGGCAGAAGAAAGAACACTGTTTTATGAAAAGAAAATATCTATCGGGGATACGATCAGGATTGGCGTTATCGGTTTTGGTATACAGGGGCATATTGATCTGCAGACAGCTCTAAAAGTACCCGGCGTAGAACTTGCCGGTATTTGTGATCTCTACACAGGCAGGTTAGTAAATGCAAAAGAAAAGTATGGCAACGACCTATACACTACCAGGAACTACAAAGAACTTTTAGATAAAAAAGATATTGACGCCGTAATTATTGCTGCTACAGATTGCTGGCATGCACGTATTACAAAAGATGCATTGGCAAATGGTAAAGCGGTGTATTGCGAGAAACCCATGGTGTATAGCATAAGTGAAGGCCCCGGGGTAATAGCAGCGCAAATGAAATCAGGTAAATTGCTGCAGGTAGGTAGTCAGCGGGTAAGCAGTATAGGTTTGGCAAAAGCCAAAGAACTATTAGCCGCGGGTGAAATAGGAAAGCTTAACATGGTTAATGCCGTGTACGACAGGCAGAGTTCTATCGGGGCCTGGGAATATACCATACCCAAGGATGCAAGCGCTGAAACAACAGACTGGAATAAGTTTATAGAAGTAACGGAGAAAATGGCGTACGATTCGAAAAAGTTTTTCTGGTGGCGTGCGTTTAAGGAAGTAGGCACAGGCGTTGCAGGAGATCTGTTCATACACTTGTTGAGCGGCACCCATTTTATAACCAACTCAAAAGGGCCACAAAGTATTTATAGTACAGGGCAGTTCAGCTATTGGAAAGATGGCCGTAATATGCCCGATGTTATGGCTGGCGTTATGCAGTATGGAGATACACCGGAGCATCCTGCTTTTCAATTAACACTGCAGGTTAACTTTATAAGCGGTACCGGCGGGCAGGAAGTGATCAGGTTCATTGGCTCGGAAGGTGTAATAGAAGTAAAAGGCAATAACCTTAACGTACAACACAGCCTAATGCCCGAGGCGCCTGGCTTTAGCGGGTACGACTCACTATCTACCTTCTCTAAAAGCATGCAGGAAGAAATGCAGAAAGATTATAATGCAAAATGGTCGGATGCGCAAAAGAAAAGACCGACAAAAAGTGATATAGTTTTTAAAGCGCCCGATGGTTACAGCGATCATTTGGATCACTTTACCAACTTCTTCGATGCCATAAGGACAAACAAGCCTATAATAGAAGATGCCATATTTGGTTTTAGGGCAGCAGCACCTGCGTTATCCTGTAATGAAAGTTATTTTCAAAAGAAGATCATTAAATGGGATCCGGTTAGCATGAAGCTCGTTTAGGTTCAATAAACGCCTCTCGATTCTCCGTCAATGACCAATTCGTCTTCGGGTATTTTCGATAGTATTCTCAACCTGGATACTTGGACAAGGACCCGCGATGAGTGCGGTTTAATACACGTCAGCACATTGTGAGAACCTTGAAGTCCCAGAAACTATACGATAAAATTATCGGGTACAATATTCAGATGACCGCCATCTGAAAAAGATACCTCATAAAAAAGATTAATCCTACATTGACTCTTGCAAATATGAATTGGTTTATCTAATTTACCAGCAAACCTCCCTTGCTATATTTGATTTGTTTCAAATACTTAATGTACAATTTATAAATTAAAATAAATAAAGTACTATATCCTGTAAAAATCTTACCATTCGTTTAGATCCATTTATTCGTTCCACCCCTGTAAAACAACGAGGATGCTGTCAACCTGTCTAAATAAGGTTAACAAAGTGATTTTATTATAGTCTTCCTTCCATAACACGTAAACTATTTATTAATGAGTACAGCACCCATTAAAAAGCATGGAATCTTGCGCGGACTCGATTCGGTTAATTCGTCAATGTCATTCGAAGGCCGTTTTGGCCGTATGTTCCGAACCCTGCCCAAAGCTAATTTCACGGATAACGATCTCATTTTATTGGCCGATAAGATGAGCGCCAAAAAGGAGGATAATCCGACACCCGAAACAGAGAGCGATGATGAAGAAAATTCCGGTATCAGCGCAGGTTATACCTATCTCGGTCAGTTTATTGATCATGATTTAACTTTTGATCCGGAAAGTAGTTTGCAAAAGCAAAATGATCCTGATGGTTTAACGGATTTTCGTACCCCGCGCTTTGATCTCGACAACCTGTATGGCCGGGGCTCGGATGATCAGCCATATTTATACGAGAATGATGGTAAAAAATTTATTCTTGGCCGACCACTTACGGGAAGTGACCTCGATACTCATGTACGCGATGTTCAAAGAAACTCGCCGTCTTCAGGAGATCGTCGTGCTATTATCGGGGATCCAAGGAATGATGAGAACGTAATTGTGTCTCAGCTGCAAGCAATATTTCTGCGGTTTCATAACGCCATGGTCAATCAATTTAGCGATGGCGATTACCCTTTTCTTCAAAGACTGGTTCGATGGCACTACCAGTGGGTGATTCTGTATGATTTTTTACCAACGATCATTGGTAAAGACATGCTAAATCAAATCTTGCCTCATATTCAAAAAAACACCAACGTACTTAAAGATCCACCCGTGCTCAAGTTTTATAAATGGCGTGATGAGCCTTTTATCCCGGTAGAATTTTCTGTTGCGGCGTATCGTTTTGGTCATTCAATGGTTCGCCCTCTTTACAGGTTAAATCAAAAGATCGAAAGGTTGCCTATTTTTTCTGTGGATCCAAATAATAGCCTTACCAGCTTTCGGGAATTTAATCCGGGTTGGGCAATTGACTGGCGGTTATATTTTGATTTTGGGAACAATCCCTCTCCTGCATCCTCTCAAAGAATTCAACCGGCATACAAAATTGATTCATCATTGGTAAATCCATTGGCAAATCTTCCACCAACGATTGCCGTTAATCCTCCAAACCTGGCGTTGAGAAACCTTAAGCGTGGGGTTAGCCTGGGACTTCCTTCCGGCCAGGCTGTCGCAAGGAAAATGGGGATACCGGTGATACCGGATGAATTGCTCAAAGTAGGAAAAACCAATGAAGCCGATTTCAAAACTAATCCTACGCTTGTTTCTTTGAGTGCTAATTTTCGGGACAATGCACCGCTCTGGTTTTATATTTTGGCAGAAGCACAACAGCAGTTTAAAGATAATAGCACACCCATTCGCCTGGGACCTGTCGGAGGACGAATTGTCGGGGAAGTTTTTGTAGGGTTATTGCTTGGCGATAAAAATTCATTCCTAAGCCAGGATCCCGACTTTCAGCCTTCGGCCTTTTTTAAAAAAGCCGGAAAGTTTGGCATAGCCGAATTAATCTCGGCGGCTATCAAGTGAGGTTGTGCATTCCAGGGTAAAAGGGTACCTGATGTTTGCTACTTTTTTGATTAGAGGTTTTCTGGAGAAGCTAAATATGAAAATTAAAGCTATTAAATACTTTTGAGAGAGCACAGGAGCTATCACTTCTTTATCATTCGATAAAACATGTTATTATCAATCCGGCGTAATCAAAGCATTTCGTTTATGGGTCACTGTTTGATATCCCGATGTATATTTAATTTTTATACGTATTATTTTCCTTTCTACGTGTATCTCCGCGACTTAATAGCTTTGTTACACAGAGATGCACGGAGGGTGCACAGAGATACACGGAGGCGCTCTGTTAAACTTCGTGACTTCTCCGTGTAACTCCGTGTAAGATGGTGGTGGCAAACAAGGGCCCGTCCATATCAAACAAGAGAAATATCTAAAATCTACAACACCACTTTCAGAGTACCTTGTAATTTGAATTTGTTTGAATTTAAAACTGAAAATAACAGGTCTATATCTTTGGGACTTCTATTTTTGTGATGCTAATTAGTTACCTAAATAAATAATGGATGAAAAACAATGAGTGCCGATTACCTGATCACCTATAAAGATGACACCTGGCGAGGCGAGATGGGCCGCCACGACTTCAACAATGCATCCGGTTTCGTAGCCTGGCCCGCTAACCAGAACGACCGACTATCATCCTTTAAATTTAAATTGCCAGTTGGCTGGGAATTGCGCATCCATGAACACAGCAACAGCAATTCCCGTTACAAAGCATGGCGGGGTAGCGGCTTTGAAGTGCGGGTGAACAAAAACGAACTGCCAGGGTTCATCCACGATGAAGCCAGCGGTCATAGCTGGATAAGGCTCTACTATCCCGACATTCTGCAGGCATTTAACGCTGTTCAGCCAGGGGTACCAACACCCCTGTTCATTACTAAGCCCGGCGCCATTGTAATGCCCTCGGGATTTCGAGGAGATTCGACCTGGCATCAGCAGGGAATTCAGAAAACGTTGCTTGGAGAATTTGTCGTTTCAGGAAGTTCACCGGGTGTAGGTTATCTCTATTTCACCAACAATGCTCGTACCATCGTTAATGTAGTTACCCCGATTAAGTCGACTGAGCCGCCGAATCCAAATAATTGTAACCATTTGGGTGGCTTCCAGGTGGCGGGTAGTTTCCTGGCCGTTGGTTATGAACGATTTGAAAACAGGAGCACCGGCACCTCGAAAATCCTCTTCTACTACATCGCAAACATTTATTCACCTATCGCCCTAGATTATCTCACCATTACCCGTAATCGCTCCGGTGACACAGCCGGCGCCGTAGCGCTGATTTTCCTGGGTAACTGCTGGATGGTGATGGTTGCTAACTGGGATGCGGCCCGGCTCGACTTCTATACTTCGAATTTAACGGATCTGCGTAACAACGCAGCCCGCTTTAGCGCATCGCCCATTTGGAGCTGGTCTAAAGCCACCCATGGCTTTGGTAGTGGATCAATTGACAATAATTGGGGAGGTTATCAGAATATCAATCTCTTCATTGAGCCCGGAACAACCCCCCGCCTGGATAATATCTGGTTTGTGGGCATGCACGAGAATTGGGCAGACCTTTATCACTTGAATCTCGGCCTTGGCGGCCCGGTGGTGACAAAGAAAGGGAATAAACAGTTTGGAGGAGGCCAGAGTTTCACCAGCGCCTCAGGCCTTTACTACGATGCAACAACAAAGGCCTTTGAAGTGTACTCGGCTGAGGCGCATATTAATGATGGCATCACAAGCCGCCTGGATCGCTGGATCTAAGTTCTTTTTTATTTTATCAAGATAGAGTGCAAGGTCCTTCAAGATAATTGAGCTGTATTGGTATGCACATCCCTACGTAAAAAAATTTTCTTTTTTATATAACATCTATTGACATAGGTATCATTATGTTTTAAACAGTGTATAAAATTCATTGGTTGAATTTTATACCTTACGTAGGGCAGCATCAAACTTCTTTTTAAATGCTGCACCACTTCGCTTATCCATTACCGGTATTTCTCCATCAACGCATCCACAATATCTACATGTTGGTCCGCTTCATTAACCTGCTCATTGAAATTCTTCAACATATCATCCAGGACGATCACTTCATGTTAGTCATCGTCATTTCTTACCCGTACCTTTCTTACCTGCAGCTTTTTTAGCTACCTTTTTTACAGCTTTTTTTACTGCTTTTTTGAGTGTCGCAGCTTTTTTTGCGGGAGCTTTTTGGTTGTCTTTTTAGAGAAACGAACCGTTTTTTTAACGGCTGCTTTTTTCTTCACCGTTATATTTTTGATGGTAGATTTTACTGATGCTATTGCATCGCCTGCCATTGCCATCAAATGATCTTTACCTACCGCCAATTCACCTGCCAGTTGCCCGACCTTACCGCCGATCTTGTTTATAACGGTTTTTCTCCTTGCTGCTTTTTTTGGAGTGCTTTTTTTGGTTGCCATATTAATGAGTTTAGTGCAGTAAATATAAGTAAAAATAAATCACGTTTTTTTAGGGTTATTTAAGATTTCAGACTATGGTCCGGGGAAGAATTTTATTTTTAAATCAAGGTTCAGTAGGCAAGTATTTGAGGGCCTGGTATGTAAACCTATAAGATTTTAAAACCTTAAAGGAGAGCTATCGCTATTGCAAACATTGCGATTTCTAATTAGTAATAAAAGAAATGCTCATCTCCATCCACCCCCCAAATCTCTAAACACATTCACCATTGCGGTCATCTGCTCTTTTTTGGTTTCTACCAGTTCCAGTTTTGATTCCAGTGCATCTCTCTGCGTCATTAACACCTCAAAGTAATCGGCCCTGGAAGACTTAAACAGGTCGTTGGCAATATCTATAGATTGGGTGAGCGCATCCACTTGTTTGGCCTTCAGTTCATAACTTTTTCCTACGTTCTCGATCTTTGAAAGCTGCGTGGAAACCTCCAGGCAGGCGTTTAAAATGCTCCGCTCATAATTATAGATAGCCTGTACCTGGCGCGCATTTGCATTGCTAAATTCTGCCTTGATCGCATTGCGGTTGATTAGTGGTGCTGTAAGGTCGCCTGCAACAGAGAAAAGAAGAGATTCCGGCAGTGTTAACAGATAAGCAGGTTTGAATGACTGCAACCCTAAAACTGCTGTAATGTCAAGGGATGGATAGAATTCTGCACGGGCAACTTTTACATCGAGTTTGGCAGCAACCAATTCCAGTTCGGCCCGTTTGATATCCGGTCGATTGGATAACAACTGGGAAGGAACACCGGAGCTTACGGCGCCAGGCACAGAAGTAAGGAAGCTACTCCTGTCACGCGGTATATTTTGTGGAAACCGTGCTAACAGGAAGTTTATCTTATTCTCGGTTACTTTGATGTTTTGAAGAATTTCGAATTCCAGGCTCTGCGATTTTAATACTTCAGCTTCGAATTTCTTAACGGCCAGTTCGGTTGCCCTAGTCGCTTCTTTCTGAATTTTTACGATCTCCAGGGCATTTTTTTGGAGGCTGATACTTTGCTGCACAATCTCCAGCTGGTTATCGAGTGCCAGTAATTCGTAATAAGAATTGGCGACTTCCGCGACCAGGTTAGTAAGCACAAAGTTTTTACCCTCGATCGTTGACATGTACC
>JBDSBP010000239.1:0-6345 GCA_039921525.1 Chitinophagaceae bacterium
AATTTACCCAACTTTTTAATCTTAAATTCAGCATCTTTTTTTGAAAAAAATATTCCACTCATGCTGGAACACGGTCGTGTTCATCTCTACCTGGACAACGATAAGACCGGACAAAATTGCAGTCAGAAAGCCCTGAAAATTGATAAAGAAAAATTCCAGGATGAGCGAGGTCTTTATCAAAGGTATAACGACCTGAACGATTGGCTGATCCATATTGGTCCCTCGCAAAAGCACTCGTTGCATCAAAAGCCCAGAGATCTAATTTCTTATTGGTGACTTATACTTTATTAGTTCAGTTCTAAGTTTCCTACTTGATGACGATCCTAAAAAGGGGCAAACCCCATGAGATAGCCTGCTGCACCGCTATCTGCCAGATGTACCATTGTATCACAATGGAAAGCCCCCACCCCCTCCGAAGTCGGGGGTGGAAGAAAAGAGAACCGAAAACAAGCTTTTTTTAATACGTAAACGATTTTGTGATGAGAGATAAAAAGACCAACCATTCCAAGTGGCTTCACATCAGGTTGAAGGAAAATGACTATAACCGGATCAAATCGAAGTTTGAGGCCTCCATTGATCGAAAACTTAGTGAATATGCCCGTAAGATATTACTTCAGAAACCTGTTATCATAAAGCAGCGTAATCAATCCCTTGATGACTTTATGACAGAAATGATATCCCTCCGCTCGGAGCTTAATGCGATAGGAAACAATTATAACCAGGTGGTAAAAAGACTCCACAAGTTGCAGCATTTTCCCGAGATAAAAACCTGGCTTTTGCTCAACGAAAATGCCCGACAAATTATCCTTAAAAAGGTAGAGGAAATCAAATCAAAAATTAATCAAATTAATGACCAATGGTTGCAGTCATAAATGCCAGCAGCTCTCTTCGAAACACGCTGCACTATAATGAGAATAAATTAAAGCAGGGAGCAGCCAAACTGATTCACTCCTCCAGCTTTGGGAAGGATACTGAACTACTTCGCTTTTCAGACAAGATTAAGACCCTGCAAAATTTGGCCTCCCTGAATGAAAGAACCAAAATTAACAGCGTACACATCTCCCTGAATTTTGACCCTTCGGAAAAACACGATGCCGAAATGCTCGCTAAAATTGCAGATACCTATATGCAAAAAATTGGTTTTGGGGCACAACCCTACCTGGTATACGAACATCATGATGCCGGACATCCTCACATACATATTGTGAGTACGAATATTCAGCGCGATGGCAGTCGCATTAAATTACATAATATTGGTCGTAACCAATCCGAAAAAGCACGAAAGGAAATCGAAATAGAATTTAAGCTGGTAAAGGCCCAGCGGCAACAGTTGAAACAGGCTTATGAATTAAAGCCTGTTAAGATCGGCAGAATACAGTTTGGTAAATCAGAAACCAAACGTTCTATTACTAATATTTTGGACGCGGTCTTACCCACGTACAAATACACTTCAATACATGAATTAAACGCAGTACTGAAACTCTACAATATTGTTGCCGACAGGGGTGGTGAAAACTCACGGACATTTAAAAACAATGGTCTGGTTTACCGAATACTGGATGACAAAGGGCAAAAAGTCGGCATACCTATTAAAGCCAGCGATCTCTATAATAAACCCGGACTCAAATTTCTTGAGCAGAAGTTTGTGCAAAATGAACCTCTGAAACAGCCTCACAAGCAACGTGTAAAAAATGCCATTGATCTTTCGTTTATCAAACACAAAGGGCAATCATTAGAAGAAATGATGATTGCGCTCCAAAAAGAAAAAATCAAAGTGGTTCTGCGTCAGAACGATAATGGAATTATCTACGGGATAACTTACCTGGATCATCAGGCAAAATGTGTGTTCAATGGTAGTGATCTGGGAAAGCAATATAGTTCGAATGCAATACAACTGCGCTGTAACCAGGACCAAACTATTAAACAGGAAATAACTCCGAAGCAAAAGCAGACCATCAGGCAACAATTTCCTGACAAGAACAAGGCATCTTCAGAACTAAATTTCCCAACAGGTAATATCCTGTTCAAGGAACTAATGCAACCGGGAAATGAAGGTGCGCTTGCTAGCGAATTGCAGGAAAATGTCCGGCAGAGCAAAAGAAAAAAATTACGCAATTCATAATTAACTAAAAGGAGGTCTTTATGGCTATGCATACAGGTGAAAATGAACAGGGATTAAAGAAGGTCATAGACATGACACGGATGATCGCTATAGTAGTGCTGATACACTGTTATTATAATTGCTATGATGCATTTAAGCACTGGCAGCTAACCAGTAATATATCTGATGATTTGTTACGCAACATTAGTCGCACCGGGCTGTTGACTGGATTTTTAAAAACAAAGTTGATTGCCTTAAGTTTTCTATTGGTCTCCCTGCTAGGTGTTAAAGGCCGGAAAAGCGAAACGCTGAATTACCGTATTGCCTTTGTTTACCTGGTGACTGGTCTCATAATTTATTTTATCAGCGGCTTGGTACTAATCTCGAGTGATCTTGATAGCGAGATAATGGCTGTCAGTTATATGTTTCTGACCGGAATAGGTTTTATTTTGGTTATCACCGGTGGCGGGCTCATTACACGCATTATCAAAAGCAAACTCAACCCGAATGTTTTTAACAAAGAAAATGAAACGTTTCCCCAGGAAGAAAGATTGCTGAAAAATGAATTCTCTATAAACCTGCCCGCACGTTATAACCTAAAAGGAAAAATGCGCAAAAGCTGGATCAACTTTATCAACCCTATGCGTGGGCTACTGGTAATTGGTTCACCAGGATCCGGTAAAAGTTATTTTGTAGTGGAGCATGTTATAAAACAGCATATCAAGAAAGGGTTTTACATGTCTATTTATGACTATAAATATGATGATTTGACGAAGCTGGCTTATAACCATTATTTACTGCACCTGAAAAACTATGCTATTCCACCTGCATTTTATGTGATCAATTTTGATGATAACAAACGCGTATATAACCAACATACCGTTATTCGCTAATTAATCAATATGAGGGTATGACTTAACCCATAACCATACGAGCTAAAGCATGATAGGCATGATCGTCGCTCATACTAAAGACAATACCAGGGCGTTTCCGGGCATGTAAACAAGAATGATAAAAAAAAGCAATAGTAAACAAGAGACTTTTTCTTGCTAATTATCCTTCCGTAAATTGTAAATCGTGCTTTGAACTTTTTCTTTGAATTTATTACCTGCATCGTCTATAACTGTATACCCTATAGTCATTACATCTACTGGTTTAATACCGTTCAACATTATTTTTACACTTTTTCCATCATCCCCCATTTTTATACCTATGATCTTTAACGACTCTTTATTGAGTCGTTTAGATCCGTAGGCGCTGCTTCTGCGCAGATCCCAGGTTTGCACTTCAAAATTCTCCGGTTTTGCCGACAGGGTAGCATCCAGTTTTGCTGCAAATGTCAACTCGACCCCATCTTTAAAGTTCCGCAGTTTAACTGGTATGGAAAGAGGCTTGTCGGTATAGCGCAATCTGCAAAATTGACCGCCTTGCATTACTTGCGTCGTTCCCCAGGCAGACATCCCGCAGGCATAGAGATTACCGTCACCGGGATTAAAGCGGCCCCTCATTACTCCCGTCAGAAATTTCACGCCAGGCAGGTCCACTACGGCAGCCTGTCGCTGCTTATTCACCTTCTCCGGTAATACCACCTGCACCTTGCCATAACCATATGAAAAACTTAACAGGCTACCATCAAGAGGCCCCCATTTTTTACTCTCGACCCATAGCAGCTCTGAAGGTGATCTGTCAAATTCCATATCAATCCAGAGCATGGGCGGCACCATGGCAGCCCTGCCCGAATCTTTCGGTGGATTATATCCCCACATGTTACCATAAAATTTATTCTTTCCCTCAATCCAGTTTACCCGGTTCATCGGGTTCCAGTATCCCTGCTGATCGGTAACGATAAACGTTTCATCCGGGTTAATGCAAACGCCATTGGCTGCCCGGAAGCCTGATGCTATGATCTCACTTTTTGAACCATCTTTGCTTACTTTTATCAACGTGCCATGTTGCGGCACGAGTGACTCTCTCGCATGCCTGCCACTTTTTGCATAGTAAAAATTACCCTGCTTATCCGTTTGCAGTCCCATGGCGAATTCATGAAAATGATCCGTCACCTGGTTATCATGGTTGAAGCTCTGATAAAAATCTATGTCGCCGTCGGCGTTCAAATCGTGGAGCAGCACCAGTTGGTCGCGGCAGGTGACGTAAATTTTTTCTTCAACCACTTTAATTCCCAGCGGTTGAAACAGGCCCGAACCGATTCTCCTCCAGGTAAGCATACCGCTGTTGTCAGTAAGTCCCTTAACTGTCCAGATATCTCCGTCTGTAGTGCATAGTACGCCTTTATTTGGGTCCTTAAAAAAATCTATCCCGCTGAGTTTCATCCTGCATTTCCAGGGGTTATCAAAAGGAACAGTAAGTTCGTCCACTGCGATAGGTCCATTTTCATTTCCCGGCAACACCGTGGTTATTATTTCTTCCGGATTATGTGGCGCCCCTCCCCTCGTATATTTTGATAATGAATCTGGTGAAGCAGACTTGCGGGCAAAGTCCTGCAGGTTGTTTACAGAAGAATCTGCGATAAATAATTTAATGATGGCAGGTGATCCTTTGGAAATTTCCAGCACCTGGAACCCGTCCTCTATTTTTAATTTGCCACCTGAACCTGAAAGCGCAACGTTGGTACCAGCGTATGCCACTCTCGTTTTTAAAAACGTTAAAGAAGGGCTTATATTGAGTGTTCTTGTAAACACTGGCTGATCCCCGGAATTTTCTATTCCCAGTTCCTCCAGGATGTTTGCATTGCCTACAGAATAGGAAATGATCACCTTATCACCGTAGTAATATAAACCTTTATAGTCGGCCCATTTCTTAGGAAGGGGCCCGAATCGTCTCCCGTCACGGGCTTTGAAACGGTGATCATCAAACGACCCTGTTGCGGGATCAGCCCAGGCGGGTTGTACCGGTGTTTGAAAGTGCAGCTGCCCGATAGTGCGTGGATAGGTTTCGTGTTTATCATTTAATAAAATTCCCTGCCAGTCGATGAAGCCGGTACCTGTCCATCCACCTGCAACACGCATCACATCATGGTCAAATATCATCCAGGCTTTACCCTGGGATACACCGCCAGATCCTTTGTCTAAGCGTATGGCAATTCCTTTATAGGCGAAATTATTTTTACGGTAATCTTCATCTTTGTAAGGTACGGGACGGGGAGAGTGAAATCTTGGGGGACCTGTTGCCGAATCAGCCAATTCGTAGGTGTTTATAAAAAATCTGCCATAGTCCATATCGGCCCAGGGTTGATAGGGTTTGACTGCAGGACCTGTAGTAGTTCCTTTTGGCAGTTGAGCCAGGTAATCTGTGCCAGCCTTCAAATACTGCTCCTTGTTATGCGGTCTCACGAACTTTTCCCGTATGTAAAGGATCACGTTATATTTTTCCTGCGGTGTCAGGTTTACCTGTGGCGGCATGGAGGCATAACCCTTAGTAATCGTTTGGTACATAGACCAGGGATCTTTACCAGCTTTGAAAGGCTGCTTCCAGAATTTAAGCGAGGATGGAATGGATCCTTCGGCTTTCAGGTTGCCATGGCAGCTGAGACAGTTTGCATTAAAGATTTTTCCACCGCGTTTGAACCCATCCGCATCAAACGATTGGATGAGTGCCTGGTGATCGATATTCTTTTCATAGTCTGGCAGCGAAGTGTCACTAAGCGTATATTTAATTTCCGGAGGCTTAGCCGGGAAATATTTATCATCCAGCCTGGAGGCAAGCAGGGCCGGCGAATCCTTACCCCTGAGTAGAACTCCAATAAGGCTATCCTTCACAAATTTGCCCTGCAACAAGAGTTGACGATTAGATATTGTGACATCACAGCTCATGCTATCACCGGCAATAGTGATATTCTTCACCGGTATGTTTCCGACCTGGTAACACATCATTGCCCCGCTATATGTTTGCCCGTCTTTTTCCAGTTTTAGCACACCGGATCCTATATCCAGGAGCGTATAATCGTAGGAGCCAACATGACTTTTATCCGGCGAGCAGCTATAGATCATGGCAAGCAATGATAAGAGCGCTAGTGGTATTGATAGTTTCTGTTTTATGGTATGTTTTTTAAATTATTAACGAAAATAAATGCTGTTAGTAAAAAGTCACGGCGTTTGTAGGGGCAGGGCTTGCCCCCGCCCTGCTACACCTATAGTTAGGACACATCTTCATATTAAGTGTAGCAACGTTCATAGAAAACTTTACTCTTATGCAACCCGGTTTTTTTGTCATTTCAGCGAAGCGCC
>JBDSBP010000240.1:0-4047 GCA_039921525.1 Chitinophagaceae bacterium
AAAGAAATCAGTTTCAAAATGCCTAATAAACATCATATCCTTTTTAATTTGGAGCAGTTTGGGATAGATAATAACAATGAGATTTTTATAGCTACTGATGAACCATATGGGTATATTACAGCTACCATTGTTCGAGAGGGGTGATTAGGAGCAGGGTGCTTATTCGCCTACCGGAGTGATTGTCCTATCTTCCCCTCCTTATTCAAGGAGGAGATGTTCGGAAGCGATGCGAAGCACGTTTCTGAACGGGGGTGGTTGTAACGGCGCCGGGTTATAAACTCCGCATCTTCCCTGGTATAAATGTCGTTTGTAATTACAGCAATAATGTAATCTCTACTCATTTTTCAGGTGAGCCGTTCAAATAATGATGTTTTACCCGACCCCCACGGGACCAGCAATTCCAATTTTTATATAACTTCTTTCCTGCATTTTTTCTGTTTTAGAGATCAATTAAACCTGGAGGGCTAATAGAAAGATTTTAATAAAAAGCTTTTAAAACATATTTATTAAATAAATATTTAGAATTTTCTTTTCAAACGAAAGGTAAAAAACGGACTATCATAAAAATAATCAAATAACTAAACGTTAACCATATAAAATTCACATTAAAGTAAATAGGATGTTGATAATTTATTTAAATTAATAAATAATTTTATGATGGATATGTTACATCTTTGACAAAACTAACTACCATGCGAAAACTGAATTTAAAGCTAATTTATTTTTTGCTTTGCATTTGCTACTGCGGTAGATCGATGGCACAGGAAACAACTTCTGAAATTGTGGGGATCGTTTCAGATGGCAAAACACCCCTTAGTGGAGCTACCGTAGTTGTAAATAATATATCAACGGGAGCAAAATATACCACTACTACTCGTAAAGAAGGCAGGTATAACATTCCAAATTTAAGAGTTGGGGGACCGTATACGGTTTCAGTAAGTTTTGTGGGATTTAAAGAAGAAAAACAGGAAAATATTTTCCTGCTTCTCGGCCAGGAATCGAAGGCTGATTTTAAATTATCGCCATCTGCTACAACGCTGGAAAATGTGGTTGTTGCAACGGCAAGGCAGGAAAAAGTGATCAACAAGAACCGGACGGGTAGCCAGGAGATCATTAACCGAAGCCAGATAGAACGGTTACCTACATTAAATCGCTCTTTGCTGGATTTTACCAAACTCACCCCCTCTTCCAGTGGATTTAATATTGGCGGACGGAACGGTTTTTTAAATACCGTTACAGTTGATGGAGCCAATCTGACAAATACATTTGGGTTGGGATCTTCTCCTGCCCTGGGTAGTCAAACCAATTCTCAACCTATCAGCCTGGATGCCATTGAACAGATACAGGTGAATGTATCACCCTACGACGTGCGGCAGGGTGGATTTTCAGGTGCCGGTATCAACTCTGTTACGCGCAGCGGTACCAACCAGTTTAAGGGTACCGTGTACACCTTCCTGCGGTCGCCCGACATCCAGGGGTATGATGTAGGAAAAGTAACAATTCCGAAACAGGATTATAAGTATAACCAGCGCGGCGCAGCGATCGGTGGTCCCATCATCAGGAACAAACTATTTTTCTTTATTAGCGGTGAACAGGAAAGACTAACACAGCCAGGCACCAGCTTTATTGCATCTGACGCTTCTCATCCCGCAGGTGGTGCCGTGTCGCAGGTTAAAGCCGACACCCTGGCCAAGCTAAGTAAGTTTTTAAAGGATAATTATAATTACGATACCGGTCCTTACCAGGGTTATAGTTATAAAACACAGAGTGATAAATTAACGGTGAAACTTGACTGGAACATAAATAGCAACAACACTTTCACTGTCAAGTATAATTATTTAAAATCGTTCCGGGAAATACAGGCGAGTAACAGCGGGTCGATAAATTCTGTAAATGGAAGGACACCGGGCACTACCGCCATGCCTTTTTACGGAAGTGGATATGCGCAAAATAATAACTTTAAAATTTTTATCGGTGAGTTGAATACCCGACTCGGTAACAAAGCATCCAACAAATTACAGGTTGGCTATTCTGCGCTTAGGGATTACCGTGCTTTATTATCTCCCCAGGTATTTCCTTTGGTGGATATACTGAATGGATCGGGTAACCCCTTCACCAGTTTTGGCAATGAGCAATATTCTTATGGAAACCTGCTGAGTACGGATATCTACCAGATATCTGATATATTCAATTTGTATAAAGGAAGTCATGAACTGAGTTTTGGTACGCAAAACTATTACAGGAAATACAGGAATGGGTTTTCACCCAGCTACCAGGGCGTATATCGATTTAATAGTCTTGCTGACTTCTACGCCAGCGCTTCCGGCATAAAAGCTGCCCCCAGGTACGATCTTTCCTATGCTTTCGGTAAAGATGGTTCTTTTCCTTTCGCTACTCCTTCTGCTTTTGAACTGGGGTTGTTTGCACAGGATAAATGGAGAATACTTCCCAATTTAACGGTCACTTATGGATTGAGAGTAGATGTTCCCTTCTTCCAGGCAGAGTTTACCTCAAACCCGGCTGTACCGGCATTATCATTCCGAAACAACTTACACGTAGATGTGGGTAGAAAACCATCTACGAACCCGTTGTTTTCTCCGAGAGTCGGTTTCAACTGGGATGTAAATAACGACCAGGTTATGCAGATCCGCGGAGGCGCAGGACTTTTTGCAGGACCGCCACCCTTTGTATGGATCAGCAACCAGGCAAGTAATAATGGCGTTCAGTTTGGATCTATCAGCGCAGGGACCACTTATCTATTTAGTCCTGACGTTAATAAATACAGGCCTGCCACTGGTTCGAACACCGCTTATAGTATTAATGTAACCGATAAAGATTTCAAATACCCACAAGTATTGAAGACAACCCTGGCGATTGACAGGAAATTACCCGGTGATATTATATTAACTCTCGAGGGTAATTATTCCAAAGACATTAATAATGTAAACTTTGAAAATATTAACCTGCCGGCCACCGGTACTGCTTTTGCAGGTTCGGATAAAAGGATTCGATATAGTAATACCAAAATTTACGCGGGCACAGGAGGTGCTACCCTTGCCAATCCTAATATCGGTAACGCTATCCTGATGAAGAATTACAATAAGGGATATGCGTACTATGTTACCCTGCAGGCACAAAAGACCTTTCACAACCTGTATTTGAATGCAGCCTATACATATTCCAAATCAAAAGACCTTAACGTAGGTGGTTCAACAGCAGGCACACTATGGGGTTCAAGGCCTGTAACCGGAGATCCGAACGCACCCGAATTAGGGTATTCCAATTTCTATGTTCCCCATCGCGTTATAGCTTCCGCATCTTATCGTTTTGAATATGCGAAGAACTTTGCTACTTCCATTGGGTTAATTTTCGAAGCGTCTGCCAGTGTTATCCCTGAAGTTACCTTATATGCCAGTGCATCGTATGTGTATAACGGCGATATGAATAATGACGGTAATACGTCTAATGACCTCATATATATTCCGAAAGATCAGAATGATATTGTGCTGGTGCCGGTTAACACAAACGGTGGCGTTATTACCGACACAAGAACTACTGCAGAAATCTGGTCGCAGCTCAACAATTATATTGACCAGGATAAATACCTGAGTAAGAACCGTGGAAAAGTAGCAGAAAGAAATGGACTGATAATGCCCTTTTTTAAAAAACTGGATCTTAACGTAACGCAAGAGTTTGCTATCAAAACGGGAAAGACGGACGTTAATAAACATACGGTACGGCTTACGTTCGACCTGATCAATGTGGGCAATATGATTAACAAGAATTGGAGTGCCGCTAAAACAACCAATGTAACGAATATCCTTAAATATGAAGGTATTGCTCCGGCAGGTTCTGCCGATGCAGGTAAGCCAAGGTATTCATTCCCATACCTGGATGCGAGTAAGTTGATACCGCTGACAAGTACATTTAAAGATTACACGGGATTGTTATCTCGCTGGCAGGGACAGATTGGGGTGAGGTATTTGTTTAATTAGCTGTCGGCTATCGGCTATCAGCTATCGGCTATCGGCTATCGGCTATCGGCTA
>JBDSBP010000241.1:0-11952 GCA_039921525.1 Chitinophagaceae bacterium
TTAAAAAACAGGATGTCCCTAACCTTATCACTACGCATACAATCATCATACAACCTACACGCGCGAGCCTGGTTTATTGTTTTGCTGCTTTGTATTGTTGGTGCTACCGTTATAGGCGGCATCGGTATTTATGCGGGAGGTTATTTATGAGATGCACAGGTAAACCTGAGTGTAATTTATGAATTCGCCGCATTCATTTTAATTGTCTGCACACTGCTATTATACAACGTTAACCCTAAAATAGAGAAAAAGGTATGAGTAATAAAAAATATCAATCCCGGCGAAATTTTTTGAGAAATACTTCCATGGTAGCAGCGGGCGTTCCCTTTTTAAAATGGGACAATTTTCATTTGCCGGGAAAAAAGATGGAAATAGTGAGGAACACCCCGCAAACACTTGTCAGTAATCCAAAACTGGATCTTTCATTTGGTGAAGAACGCATGATCATGAACGAGGGCCTGCAGCCTTTTATGCTTTGTACAAAATCGGGCACCATTATCGTTCAGGCGCAGCTTCCAAAAAAACCGTATCCCCAGGAAAGAATATTTTATCCCTCGGCTATCTCCACCGTTATTTCACGCGACGGTGGTAAAGAGTGGTTAACTTATACTTTAAAAGAAGGCGACAATGGTTTGAATATGGAAGGCGGCGTTATTCAATTAAAAGACGGTAGCATACTTGCTTTGGAAACATATATAACACCAGGTCAAAAACCTGGAAGCGGGGAAGGGCTATTATATTTTTCAAAAGATGACTGGCGTACACTGGAAGGCCCTGTGAATATTACGTTTAATATTCCAAATGCAAATTTTTATGCGTCCAGCGATGACGGTGGCCGTCCGCACGTAGCGATGCGGTTACACCGCCGGATTATTGAGTTGCCTAATGGAGATCTGCTTACCACTATTTATGGTTGCCTTGATGGAGACAAAGAACCAGCGGGTTATATCCCCACTATGATGAAAACCCGGTCAATGTTATTTCGTTCCTCCAATAAGGGTCGCCATTGGGATTTTATTTCCACTATTGCAGTTGATCCAAAAGTTGGTACGGAAGGTTTTGATGAACCCGTACTTACCCGCGTAAGTAAAGGTACACATAAGGGGCGCCTTATTTGCCAGATGCGTACCGGTCGTGATTTATATGAGAGTTTCTCAGACAATGAAGGCCGTACCTGGAGTAAAGCAATACCCAGGTTATATGCTGACCTCGACGTATATCGCACGGAAAAATGGGCCGAAATGTTTAAGGGTTTTAAACGCAAGGGAGAACTTATCGAGAATAATCCAAATGAATTTATTGGCGCGGTGGTGGATCCCGATCTGCTCGAATTAAGAAGTGGTATACTGGTGGCGGCTTTTGGTGTACGAATACCTCCGCGCGCATGCTGGACAAACCCTACTCATCCCTGGAATGGAAACTACCTGGCATTCAGCCTGAACCAGGGCGATTCCTGGAGCCATGTGGTGCGCCTGACAACGGGCATATTCACTACACATTATATGGCCATAGAAGAAACGCCGGAAGATAATAGCATTTTTATCGCGTACGATTTTGGCCACTGGACGAATAAGGATGGACGTTATACATATGGAAGGCCTCTAAAAATCTCATTAAAAGCCTGATGTATGTGTCGTTGTTTGAAGTGCCCCATTAAAATGTAACAAGCTTGTATGAAACGTATTGTGATACTTATTGTTTGTCTAACTACCTATTTCATGATTTCCTGCAACTCCAATGCTGTTCGGCCAGACGCGCTGGCAGAAAAAGCAATGAATGAACTGGAAAAAGTTCTTCATGAGCAATCGCTCTTTATAAAAGTGCACGCGGCTGAATACCTCATCTGGCTGGGGCATAATGAAGAAGCAAAGCAGGTTTACCTTGCAGAGGATAGCCTTCACAATAAAGAAATGCCTTATCGTATCGGCATTTGGCGTGTGTTGGCCCAGGCCGAAGATAAAGAGGAAAACAAAACAAAATGGATCAGCAGGGTATTTGATGTGTATGCAGATCCAAATGCGCCCGATAGGCTACACGCTACTGAAACACTGGCTAAATTGCAGCAATCACCATTGGCGAAATATCCGGGCATTACAGCAAAGACGCTTTCTTCCGAAAACAGGAACTTAAATACCTACGCACTTTGGGCGATTTCCTATTCCTCCGATTCAGCATTAAATAAAAACAGGTCGATATTTCTTAGTTTGGCATTGGAAGATTCTAACCAGGTTATAAGAAAAATCAGCGCTTATATTTTACGGAAAATGGGCAGACTAACAGCAAAAGATTGGGAATTGCTTGCTGAAAAGGCTCTTGCCGAGCCCCAGACCAGCACCATGAGGCATAGCCTTCTTAACACTGCTTTTGTAACTTTACCGTCAGCGGTAAATGCATCCACACAAAGAATGGGGGATATATACAAGGAGATGCTGAAGGATAGTCATCTTTTTAATACTGGCGAAAGGATAGAGCTGGCTCTTTCGTTGGCCGATAAAGGAGAAGCTGCCGATCTGCCTGTTTTAACGTCTATGCTTGACAACGAAAATATCAGTGGTATTTATGAAGCAGGCAGTAAAGAGGGAGCAGACGTTCGCGCTACTGCGGCATATGCTATTCTTAAAATAAAACAACGATTGGGCGCGTTAGCCTTCAATAATAAACCTGTTCATCAACAATGAAAATAACAAACGTTAAAACTATTTTACTTACGGGTCCATGCACCAACGATCCCTATCTCTCGGAGGCAAGGAAGCTTCGGAGCGCAGCATTTATCAGTATTGAAACGGATAGTGAACTAACAGGAATAGGAGAGACATATGCAGGTTATTTTTTTCCGGAGGCTGTTCCACCCATCGTTGATTTTTTTAAACCCATTTTGATGGGCAGTGAAATAAATGAAATAGAAGATATTTCAGAACTCTGGAAACGGATGTACCATTGCGGAAATTTTTGGTGCCGTGTTGGTCTGGGGGCAATTGTACTTGCAGGAATAGAAGCTGCTTTATGGGATCTGAAAGGAAAAGAATTGGGCTTACCGGTTTATAAGTTATTGGGCGAAACATGGAAGAAAAAATTTATAAAAACCGAACAGGGTAAATCTGATTATAGTGAGCACACACGTATTGCCTGTTATGCCACAGGTGGTCCCAGTAATTATCCACCGGATAAACTAACCGGTAAAATTGCCTTTTACCATTCATTAGGATTTCGTGGTGTAAAAATTGGCGCCGGTGCCTATTATAAGGGAAAAGGTTCTGAGATATCAAACGATCCTAATGAAGCCGCAGATTTTGAAGCTACTAAAGCTGGCTTCATTCGAAAGCAATTTGGAAGAGATCTTTGGCTGATGTTTGATGGGCATATGGGCAATCAAAGCAAAACTACCTGGGGTTTGGAAACGGCTACTGCTGTTGCAAAAGCACTGGAACCATTTAACCTGGTATTTTTTGAAGAGCCCCTTCATTATACAAGGCCCGATGAGTATGCCGAACTGGTTAAACGAACTACAACGCCGATTGCGGGGGGTGAATGCCTCACCTCTGCCAGTGAATGGCAAACTTTTATTAAGGAAGATTGTTTTACGATCGGTCAGCCGGATGCTTCTTTCACCGCTGGTCTTGGTTCATTCATGGAGGTGGCTGCGTTATTGTCGGCGCGCGGCCGTTCGATTGCCCCTCATGCATGGGGAGCAGGAGCATCGCAGATGCAGAATATTCATGCCGGCTTTGCCTGTCCAAATACCGTTATTCTCGAAGTTGCGCCTGCATATGGCCCTTTACATAGTGAACTTATCGGTGATAGTTTATCTATCAAAGATGGCTTTGTGCTACCTCCTGAAAAACCCGGACTAGGCATTACCCTTTCAGATAAAACTATTCAACGATTTCCTTTTATCCCGGGAACGGGAGAATTTAACAGTGTACCAGGAAAAATATTAACCACGTAGATGCTTAAACGATGATAAATGTATTAATTGATATGCCGCTTTACGAGCCTGTGTACAGGGAGTTGCTTAACATGCCTGGCATACATGTGAAACGTATTATTGAGCCGGAAGAAAAATCACGTCTCCTGCCTAATGAACTAATTCATGATGCTGATGTGTTGTTATGTACCTCGCCGCCGGAAAATCATGAGCAGATGTCTTGCTTAAAAATGATCCAGATCAATACGGCCGGGTATAAGCAATTGACCGGGCAGAAATTGGAGGAAAGAAATATCATCGCCTGCAATGCATTGGGTGTTTCCGATATCCCGATCGCGGAATGGAATATCGCTATGATGATTAATCTTGCACGCGATATACGCAAAATTATTTATAACCAGGAAACACAGGTATGGGATCGTGCTGCCAGGTTTCAATATGAAATACGTGGTTCGGTTGTGGGACTATGGGGATATGGCGGCATAGGGCGAGAGACGGCGAGATTATCAAAAGCCTTCGGACTGGCAGTGCATGTGCTAAGCCGTAATGGTGTTGCGTCCCGTGAGAATATGTATTGTGTACCCGGTACCGGCGATCCCGAAGGAAAATTGCCTGATCGCGTCTTTTTGATGAATGAAAAAGAAGCATTTTTAAAATCGGTTGACTTTCTTATTATGGCCATTCCGCAAACAGCAAATACAGAAGGGATTGTAGGTGAGCACGAATTAAAGTTGCTTCGCCCAGGTTCCTTCTTATTAAACCCGGCGCGTGGCCCATTGATAAAGGAAGAAGCGTTGATCCGCGCATTAAAAGAAGGATGGATTGCAGGCGCCGCGCTTGATACACATTATCACTATCCAATGCCGCCACAACACCCGTTGTGGCATATGCCCAATGTAATCTTTACGCCACACATTTCCGGTTCTACTTCCAGTCCGCATTATCTTGAACGGGTATATACTATTTTTTTAGAAAATCTGAAAAGATTTCAACTTGGAAAGCCATTGTTAAATCAGCTGAGTCCATCGCAATTGAAGGGGAATTGAAGGGTAAACTGAAATGACAGAATAAAGTTAGAGCCTAAATAAGCCATGATCAAATGGCAAACTGTTGCACAAACATATAAGGTTTGCGTTTTTAGCACCTGCACCCCGGGGTTCAAACCTATAGGTTTAGCCAGCCTCTGCCTATAACTATCTTGTAAAATAGTATTACAAAAGCAATTGATAGTAGCAGATTTAGTAATAATTATTGCCCACATTTGAGAACATAAATCCGCGCTAAAAAATATATTTTAAAAACTATATGAAAAATCTAAAAAACACTTCATTCCTCATTCTATTTATTTTCCTGGCCTCGTGCACTGGAAATTTATCAGCACAAAAACCCGGCGAAGAAATAGAGGTTACAAAAATCTGGGGCGAAGCGCCACATAGTGCTTTCACGGATCTCCTCCGGTTTAAAAATGCATTTTATTGCACTTTTCGTGAAGGCACAACCCATGTCAAAGGCTGGGATGGCAAGGCACGGGTAATAAAATCGACCGATGGAAAAAACTGGACCAGCGTTGCTTTACTTAAAATGGATGGCAGAGATGTTCGTGATCCTAAAATTTCTGTAACGCCCGATAATCGTATCATGGTTTTGATGGACGTTGAAGCAAACGATACCGGCAAGGTGATTTCCAGGAAACCATACGTTTCTTATTCAGATAAATCAGGTGGAAATTTTTCTTTGCCAAGCGAATCAACCGTAGATGCAAAAGCATCTTCCTGGTCAAACTGGGTTTGGAGAGTTACCTGGAATAACGGTGTAGGTTATGCTATCAACTATCAACCCGATGGCGTTTTTTTAGTTAAAACGAAAGATGGGACTCATTTCGATTATGTCTCGAAAATCGATATCGACGGTTATCCCAATGAATCGACCGTAAGATTTGATAAGAAAGGCAAGTGTTATGTGATGATCCGGCGTGAACAAAAAGACAAAATGGGCGTACTGGCAACGAGTAATGCGCCTTACCAGGACTGGACAATTAATTATATGAATCAAAGACTGGGAGGCCCCAATTTCTTTTTCCTGAATGATACTACGCTTTGTATAGGGTCGAGGCTTTACCCATCAGAAGCGTCTGTCAGCGCTGGAAATTCAAAAGCCGTTTCAGCCATTTTTATAGCCGACCTGAAGGGAAATGTAAATAAGATCATAGAAATACCCAGCGGTGGCGATTGCAGTTATCCCGGCATGGTGATCTATGATAAAAAACTATGGTATTCTTATTATTCATCACATGAAGGCAAAACTTCTATTTTTCTTGCAAAAATACCAATGAACAAATTGAAGATGTAATACTGTCATGCGATTAAAGTATATTACGACTTCCATTAGTTGTTGGTCGCAAAAAAATGAATCATGATTAAAATAGGCATTTTAGGAATGAGCCCGGGGAACGCCCATCCTTCCTCCTGGTCGGCGATCATCAATGGCGTTTTTGATGGAGAAGAAATAACGCGCCTGGGTTACCCGGCAGTAGCCGAATACCTGGCAGTGAATAAGGATACATTGGGTTTGCCGGCTGCAAAAGTAACCCATGTATGGGCGCAGGAAAAAGAACTCGCCCGGCAGATATCGCGTACCGCAGGCATATCTAATATAGTTGCAGAACCTATCGACCTGATCGGAAAGGTAGATGCGATTATACTTGCACGTGATGATCCGGAAAATCACCGCAGCATGGCCAAACCTTTTATTGATGCGGGAATTCCTTTATTTATCGACAAGCCTCTTTGCGCTACAAAAGATGATCTCGATTATTTTGCGGCAGAAGTTATCAAGGGCAAATTTATCATGTCCTGTTCCTCTATGCGTTATGCCAGCGAATGCAGGTCGGCTAAAACCGAATTGAAATCATTGGGGTCATTGGAACTGGTAACAGCGGTTGGAAAAAAGGACTGGATAAAATATGGCGTTCATATTCTTGAAGCTGTCTTTTTTATTTTGGATGATATAAAACCGGTTCGTGTAACCAACACCGGTAAAAAAGACAGGGATATTGTAACCATTGAATTCGAGAATGGATTGCCGGTAGTAGTACATTTATTTATGGATATCGCACCCACTTTCCAGTTATCCCTGTTTGGAAAAGATAAATGGAAGCTGGTGGAGATAAAAAATTCGTACTCCATGTTTCGTGATAATATTATCGAATTTATAAGATCGGTAGAAGAAGGAAAGCCAAGGCTTTCTTTTGATAAAACCAACCAGATTATCCGCGTGCTGATCGCGGGTAAAGAAAGCCTGGAACAAAATGGCAAAACAATTAACCTCTGATTATGAATGTTAAGGAATTATTTGATCTCACCGGAAAAGTTGCGCTGGTAACCGGCGGTGCCGGCAATTATGGAAAATGCATCGCAGAAGGATTAGCTGAAGCCGGTGCTACAGTAATTATTGCATCGCGCAATGAAGAAAAACTCCAATCGGTCGCTGATGCTTTTAAAGCTGAAGGTTTGGATGTTCATGCTATTCCTCTTGACCAGGGCGACCATGCCTCCGTTATGAAACTGAAGGAAGTTGTTTTAGAAAAATTCCATAAGCTGGATATTTTTATAAACAACGCTGTTTCGAGACCCATGAAAAATTATTATGCACCCATTGAGCAGTTCGCCGAATCGATGCAGGTAAATGCAACTGGCATGATGGATATTTTAAGAGAGATGACTGATCTTATTACAAAGAACAAAGAAGGTGGCAGCATCGTCAACATAAGTTCTATGATGGGTATGTTTGGCCCTGACGTTTCTAACTATGAAGGAACGGATATGACGAAAGACCTTCCACCCGATTATTTTTTTCACAATGCAGGGCTTATCAACCTTACCCGTTTTATGGCGCAGCAAATGGCAGGAAAAAATATACGTTGCAATTGCATCAGCCCCGGCGGTTTGTTTAACCACCAACCCGAACGGTTCGTTGAAAATTATTGCAGAAAAGTACCCTTGCGCCGAATGGCTAATGACGATGATATTAAAGGATTGATCGTGCTGCTGGCATCCAAAGCAGGTGAATATATAAACGGGGAAAATATTTTAATGGATGGTGGGTTGAACGCCTGATAATAAACTAAAAAGAAGGCTCGCCAGGTCGGCCTCTTTTTCGTCGGTCTCTTGTACACAAACTGGCATCATTCATTACTCTTAACGAAGTTAAGCCTTAACCAAACGACATTTTATATTAATAAACCTATGGAGAATCTTTTCGATTTATTCAGTTTAAAAGGAAAAACAATCTGGGTAGCCGGCGGCGCAGGTTACCTGGGACAGGCAATCGATAAAATGTTGCTGGGCGCAGGCGCCAGGGTACTTTGCATTGACCTTGCCGATCGTGCGGAAAAGTTTGTTCAATCAATGCCCCAGGATACCGACCATATCGCCGCTTCGCTCGATTTAAGGGACAGTGAAGCCATGAAACAATTTGTTCAAACTAAAATATCCGAACTCGGAACACCTGACGGCCTCGTGTTATTAACCTTTGGTTCAACCTCCAAAAATTTTGAGGATCTTACGGAAAAAGATTTTGATGAGGTGAACCATGCAGGCCTCACCTCCACTTTTTTATTTGCGAGAGAAGCAGGTATGTCAATGGAAAAGAAAGGTAAAGGAAGTATTGTGCTTTTCTCCAGCATGTATGGATCCGTATCTCCCGATCCCAGGGCTTATGAAGCCCCTATGAATGTTAACCCGATTGAATACGGGGTTGGCAAAGCAGGTATAGTACAAATGACCCGTTACATGGCAGTGCACTGGGGAAAAAAGGGTGTGCGTTGCAATTGTATCTCCCCGGGTCCTTTTCCTAATCCCGGTGTTCAGCAAAAAGATCCTGCCTTTATTGAGCGCCTTGCCTATAAAGTTCCTATGGGCCGCGTGGGAAAACAGGAGGAAGTAGCAGGAGCAGTTACTTTTTTCCTTTCTGACGCATCTTCTTTTGTAACGGGCCAAAATCTTTTTGTAGATGGTGGCTGGACAAGTTGGTGATTTTTAATCGCAGGTAAGCAATAACGTTATATCGATAAAAATGATTGTATGTTTTTGAGGAAGTTTAGAATCTTATTACTATTTATGTTTTTGCAGCAAATGGCAAAAGGAAATTCAATGACCGATTCTGTATTGGTCGTAAACGCAGGCATCAATGGCAACAATACGACCGATCTGGTGGGGAGGGTAGACAAGGCTGTATTGCAGCAATCACCCCAGCTGGTTATCATGATGATTGGTACCAATGATATGTTGAATACGCGGAATATACTTAGTTTAAAAGCGTATGAAGATAATTATGAAACACTTTTAAATATCCTTACAAAACAGGCAAGTGTACTAGTAATGACCATTCCTCCGGTGAATTCTTCGTATATAATAATGCGAAAGCCCGAGCTGAAATTTAGCGAAAATGGTCCCACTAACCGGGTTGATTCTGCCAACCATATAATAAAAAGATTAGCTGCAAAATTTAATTGCCAGCTTATTGATCTAAACAATATATTAATGGCCTGCGGTGGTTCAGATACCAATAAACAATCACTTTTCCAGAATGAGGCCAATAGCGGGACACCTGATGGCGTTCATCCAACGGCGGATGGGTATCGTGTTATGGCAACGGCTGTTTATCAAAACATTGTGCGTTCGTATCCTGCCGTAAAAAAAATCGTTTGTTTTGGCGACAGCATTACATATGGGTATAACGTTGACGGTGGCGGAACAACGGATGGGCAGAGTTATCCTGCCCTGCTAAAAAAGATGCTGAATCGTTAGTAAATAATTAAATCGCTATTTTGAAACTGTTTTTATGAGTGATCAGTCAAAAAAAGATGAGGTTGTTTCATTGCTGGCTGGCGCTGCAAAGACGGACATTACACCGCCATTGGGAACTTTTATTAATGGTGACTTTGTTTCGCATTTCGCTACTTATATTCACGACAACCTGTATGCGAAGGCAGTTGTATTGCAGCAGGGAAAAATAACCATCGCGCTGGTGGTGGTTGATATCTGCGTATTACCCAAAGAACTGGTGGATGAAATAAAAATGTTAATAACAAAAGACACGGACATACTTCCGCAATACATTCTTATCTCCAGCACACATACACATGCCGCTGGTTCCGTAGCATCTGTTTACCTGGCAGCACCTGATCTTTTGTATATGAAAAAATTGCCCGCATTGATTGCCCAGGCTGTCAAGGGGGCTCAGCAACACCTGGTACCTGCAAGGGTAGCTTTTGGCAGCGTAGATGTTCCGGAGCATGTTCGTTGCCGGAGATATTTTTTGCAGGACGAATGTAAACCAGCTAATCCTGTAAACGGGAAAATTGATAAAGTAAAAACAAATCCATTTGGTTTTGAAGAACAAATAGTTAAAAGTGTTGCCGAAACCGATCCACAGGTGTGTTTTATGGTGATCCAGGATACAACTGGAAATTGGATGAGCTTGCTCGCTAATTATTCCCTGCATTATGTAGGTGACTGGGATAATGGAACAATATCAGCCGATTATTTTGGCGAATTCTCCCGGCAGATTCAGCAGAAATTAGATGCCACGGAGGATTTTGTAGGGATCATGAGCAACGGCACAAGTGGTGATATTAATATCTGGGATTTTCAACATACCGGTAATTACCCGGCAGGAAACTTTCAAAAGAGTGCCTTTATCGGCAGTGACATTGCTGAAAAAGTTTTCCGGGCTCTTGAAAATATTCAATGGGAACAAACGCCCGAAATAAAAGTGGCCTATGAAGAATTACTGGTGACATTAAGAAAGCCTGGCGAAGAAGAACTGCAAATGGCAAAGACGATTATAGCCGAAAGCCATTATGAAAATTTAAAAACTGATACCCAGGGCCTTCGAAACATGTATGCCCGCGAACAGGTTTTGCTGAATGAATTTCCTGACCAATTACCCTTTCCCTTACAAGCAATAAAAATAGGTACAGCTATTATCGGTGCCATGGGCGGAGAAATATTTGCAGAAACGGGCCGCTGGTTAAAAGCAAATGCGGCTTGTGAAAACTATTTTACCATCGGGTTGGCAAATGGCAACCTGGGTTATGTGCCTCCGGCGCATGAAATGGAAAGCGGTGGCTATGAAACATGGCGCAGCCGTGCCAGCAAGTTAGAACTGAATGCAGAAGAAAAGCTGAAAAATAAAATGTTGGAGCTTATTCAAAAACTGGATTGATGAAATATTATTGGTCGCGCGCCGATTGATAAGTGTAATCTCAAAGTGCGGGAATCGGTGGTTGACAAAAAAGTTAATCGACACCTTATGGAACCCGACTAAAAAGCCCGTCAAAGAGCCTCTAAGATTGATGGTGCTATCTTCTCCTTCTTTTTCCTTTAGGAGGATTCAAGGCGGGGATATTCGGAAACGATGCGAAGCACGTTTCTGAACGGGGGTGGTTGCTGACTGAAATCACTAAGTTGCATGCCTGAAACGGATGCTAACAGAAAGTTGTGTGTCATCTAATACCATCTCGTCCTCGCGGCAACCACCCCCGTTGAATTCCGCGCTGCGCTGCGGAATCCAACGTCCCCTCCTTAAATAAGGAGAGGACGTTAGCACAATCCCTCTCGCTTGTTTTATCATACCCTTTTTGACTAACGGCAATTAACAGTTCATCTTTTTTTTCTTTCAATTCACACCCATAATAATCTTTGTCGAATCACGGCTTACTGCTATATCTTCCTTCTTAATTCCGGTTCCCCAAACATACATATGCTTTAATTTAAGAAGAGGTGATAAAATAGAGATACTTTGTCGCGTAACTTTTGTATTATATAAATTGATGCTTTCCAGGTTTGCCAGACTTTGCAGCTTACTGATACCAATATCCGAAATAGGGTTTTTATCGAGCCGCAGTCGTTGCAGGTTTTTAAACTGGCTGATCTGGGCCAGGTGGGTATCTGATATGTTATTACCGGATACATTTAACCAAATGATGTTTTCTTTTAGCGCTAATAGTTTGTTAAGCTTATCGG
>JBDSBP010000242.1:0-7274 GCA_039921525.1 Chitinophagaceae bacterium
ATCATTTCCATCAGCGGTTCAGACGACCGACTAACGGTACCATACAATCGCTTCAAAACTTGCGTTCATTAAACGCAAACAGGCCATTATCAATGGCCTGTTTGCTATATAAGTTGTTTGAAAAATAATTGTGTTACCTGTTCATGCTTGCTAAGAACTCTTCATTATCCTTTGTACCCCGCATACGTTTTAATAATTCGTTCATTGCTTCTTCAGCGTTCATGTCACTTAAAAATACACGCAGCAGGTTCATACGTTGAAGCACTTCCTTATCAAGCAATAAGTCATCGCGACGAGTGGACGAGGCAACGAGATCAATAGCCGGGAATACGCGCCTGTTAGATAACCTGCGGTCTAACTGCAATTCCATATTACCAGTACCTTTAAACTCTTCAAAAATTACTTCATCCATTTTTGACCCTGTATCTATCAAAGCGGTAGCAAGGATAGTTAGGGAGCCCCCATTTTCTATTTTGCGGGCAGCGCCGAAAAATTGTTTCGGCTTCTGCATGGCATTGGCTTCCACACCACCGGATAAAACCTTACCACTTGCAGGGGCCACGGTATTATGTGCCCGGGCCAACCTTGTAATGGAATCTAAAAGTATCACCACATCATGGCCGCATTCAACCAGGCGTTTCGCTTTTTGCAGGGCCATTGTAGAAACCTTAACATGTTTTTCTGCTGGCTCATCAAAGGTAGAAGCAATAACTTCGGCTCTTACACTTCTTTCCATATCGGTAACTTCTTCAGGACGTTCATCAACCAGCACTATCATTAGATAACACTCCGGATGGTTTTCAGCTATAGCATTCGCTACAGCTTTTAACAACATGGTTTTACCGGTCTTCGGTTGCGACACAATCAGTCCACGCTGTCCCTTACCAATTGGGGTAAAGAGATCCATGATGCGCGTACTGAAGTTAGAAGCCGCTGTAAAAAGATTGAGTTTCTGGAATGGAAACAAAGGCGTCAGGTAATCAAATGGAACACGGTCGCGCACCTCTTCAGGGCCCTTGCCATTGATAGTTTCTACTTTGAGTAACGCGAAATATTTTTCCCCTTCCTTTGGTGGACGAACAGAACCATGTACCGTATCACCTGTTTTTAACCCGAATAATTTAATCTGTGAAGGAGATACATAAACATCATCCGGAGATGAAAGATAATTGTAATCACTGCTGCGTAAAAAGCCATAACCATCCGGCATCATTTCCAGAACGCCTTCGGCCTGTATGATCCCGTCAAACTCTATATTGAAAAAATCGTTGCGACGTTGAAGAGGATATCCTTTATTAGGTGCCGTATCTATTACAGGTTGAGTTCCCTGGTAGTTTCCGTTTTCCTCGTTCATATTTTCATTGCCATCATCTCCGCCCTCTTCATCGTTTCCTTCATCATTTCCACCTTGAGAGTCGTTCCCATTTCGGTCATCTTCATCCCTGTCCTGATCATTGGCATTTTCACGCATATTACGTGATTCAATAGTATTGGTATTATTGTTACTATTGCTACTACCGTTATTGTTGTTGTTGCCATTATTGTTATTGCTGTTAGCACTTTCCGATTCGGCAACCTCCTCTTCCTGTTTCTTCTTAACGGGTTTTTTTGCCGGCAGCTTATCTTCCTTCTTGGGAGCAAGCTTTTTCAATTCTGGTTTACGTGACTTTTCAGCTTCAACATTTTCCACCAAAACCTCCTCGTGAACGCCCGCGGATGCAGGTTTAATAATTCTTTTGCGTTTACGTTTTTCTTCTTCGCCGTTTTTGCCGACGCCTGATGCAATAGCCTGACCATCAAGTATTTTAGTAATAAGTTCTTTTTTATCCAGCTTCTTGGCATTAGGGATTTTGAGCTGCTCGGCAATATCGAGCAACTCGGGAACGATCATATCGTTCAGTTGTAGAGTATCGTACATAAAAACACTTGAAATGAGTAAATCAAAAAACCGATCTTAGATTGTGAAAAAATGAACTGAAATTCTGTTGAAGGAACTTAAAATGCACTGACAAGCTATGTGAGAAATGAACCAATCAGTTTAATTTCCATTGCAATATTACCACAAATTTATAAAAAGCAAAAATATTTCGCCTGATAGAGTATCTGTAAAATTAAATGTTGCGTAGTTCTTACCGCAATATTAGTGATTCTATCTTACCTAACCATTATAAATTTTATAAAATTGAAGGGTCATTCCCCGGGAAAAATAATCACCTTAATGCTAAAACGCAATACCATTAAGCATTTACTCTTAGTCTGTTAATGATTTGAAAAGAATTTCAGATGATTTTTCTTTTGTAAAATAGACATATAAAATGATTTTTCATAACTGATTAAAGTTTATTTAGCAATTCTTTACCATCTTCAAAATCCTGGATATTCTTAAAAGTGGTTCTGGCAATTTGTGTTAATGCTTCACTGGTAAAAAACCCCTGGTGTGCGGTAATAAGTACATTTGGAAAGCTGATAAGCCGCATTATAATATCATCCTGGATAACTTTTCCAGAGAGATCATTAAAAAAGAGTTTTTCTTCCTGCTCGTATACATCAATTCCAAGATAGGCGAGCTGGCCGCTTTTTAAAGCGTGTATGGTAGCTTTGGTATCAATAAGAGCTCCCCGGCTGGTGTTAATTACCATAACTCCCTTCTTCATCATCGCAATTGTTTCTTCATTAATCATATGATGAGATAATTCTGTCAAGGGGCAATGTAATGATATGATATCCGACTGCTGAAGTAAATCAATCAACGGAAGATAATTAACTCCTTTTGCTTCCAGTTGCTTGTTCACTATGATATCGAATGCAAGCACATTACAGCCAAAGCCTAACATGATTTCGCAAAAGGCCTGCCCGATTCTTCCCGTCCCTATCACGCCTATCGTTTTACCAAACAGGTCGAAACCCGTAAGTGTTTCAATGGAGAAATTACCTTCTCTTACCCGGTTATATGCTTTATGTGTTTTGCGGTTTAGAGTGAGTATAAGTGCCACGGCATGTTCTGCAACTGCATGGGGCGAATAAGCAGGAACCCTTACAACGGGAATATTTAGTTGATGCGCCGCAGAAAGATCAACATTGTTAAAACCAGCGCATCTTAAAGTAATCAGTTTTATCCCCAGTTCAGATAACTGATGAATTACTTTTTCATTTAACAGGTCATTTACAAAAACGCAAACGGCATTGCAACCTTTGGCAAGGCTTACAGTATTCTCGTTCAGCGCCACTTCCCAATAAATTATTTCATTTTTATTAGAGAAACGATCAAAGAATTCTTTATCGTAAGACTTTGCGGAAAAGAAAGCGATTTTCATGATGCAGGTTGTTTATAGGAAAATAGATCTAACAGGTATAAAAGTAACTAAAGTTTATGCTGCCATCATCATACGATTGGCAAAAGATAATTGGTTTTTAGATTAATAATCTCTCCGGGTTTTATTTCCTTTATAACTTCAAAATACCATCTTGCTTATAGAGAACGTCGTACACTTACATAATTCCTCGTTCATTAAAATTCCCTCGTAAATGCATGAATTCTTTTTAATCAAACATTATGGAGTTTATCTTTGCAGCCACAAAAAATGGGAATATGTTCAACAAACGAGTGAAAATAAAAGATCTGCTGGCTAGCGAAGCAACCGGCCATGAAGTAACTGTTATGGGATGGGTTCGCACATTTCGAAATAACCAGTTCATTGCATTGAATGATGGCAGTACTAATAATAATATTCAGATTGTGGCTGAATTGGGAAAATTCGATGAAAAGCTTTTGAAACGAATTAACACGGGCGCTTCTTTAAGAGTAACGGGCGATTTGGTTGCATCGTTGGGTAAGGGTCAAAAAACAGAAGTCAAAGCACATACGCTGGAAATTCTGGGAGACTGCGACGCAGAAAAATATCCCCTTCAATTAAAGAACAAGCCAAGTCTTGATTACCTGAGAGAAATTGCACACCTTCGTTTTCGGACAAATACTTTTGGAGCAATCTTTCGTGTTCGTCATGCACTCGCTTTCGCTGTTCACCAGTTTTTTAACAATAAAGGATTTATATACCTGCACACGCCGATTATCACCGCATCTGATGCTGAAGGTGCGGGGGAAACGTTTAGAGTTACAACACTTCCATTTGATAATCCACCCTGCAACGAAGATGGATCTGTTAACTTTAAAGAAGATTTTTTTGGACGCAGCACCAACTTAACGGTAAGCGGTCAACTGGAAGGTGAACTGGCAGCAATGGCATTTAGTGAAATATACACTTTTGGTCCTACCTTCCGGGCAGAAAATTCCAACACCACCAGGCACCTCGCTGAATTCTGGATGATAGAACCGGAAATGGCTTTCTGCGATCTGGAAGATAATATGAATCTCGCCGAAGAGTTTATTAAATTCATTATAAGTTATGTGATGACTAATAACCTTGATGACATCGAGTTTTTAGCCACGAGGCTGGCAGAAGAGGAAAAGCAAAAACCACAGCAGGAACGTAGTGAACTGGGATTGATAGAAAAACTGGAATTTGTTATAAACAATAATTTTGAACGGATCACTTATACTGAAGCCATTGATATACTAAAAGAAAGTAATCATAATAAGAAAAAGAAATTCCAATACCCGGTAGATGGCTGGGGCATTGACCTTCAAAGCGAGCATGAACGTTACCTGGTAGAAAAGCATTTTAAAAAGCCTGTAATCTTAACTAACTACCCTAAAGGCATCAAAGCATTTTATATGCGACAAAATGATGATGGAAAAACCGTTGCTGCAATGGACATTCTTGCGCCTGGCATTGGTGAAATTGTTGGTGGCTCGCAAAGAGAAGAACGACTGGAAAAGCTGGAAGAAAGAATGAAAGAAATGGATATCCCTGTTCATGAGTTATGGTGGTATCTTGATACCAGGAGATTTGGCTCGGTACCTCATGCGGGTTTCGGATTAGGCTTCGAACGCATGGTTCAGTTTGTAACGGGTATGACGAATATACGGGATGTAATTGCGTTTCCGAGAGCACCGAAGAGTGCGGAGTTTTAAATTTAAACAACCTGTGATGATTGAAACTTCACAGGTTGTTGGCTTTGACATAAGCATTAACGCGCTGCCTGACGTTTTGCCTGATATTCAAATAAAACAGGTTTATATCACCAACATGAAAATTCTTCATCCGTAGCAGAAAGCTTCCGGGAAGATGGGGCCTGTTGATCCATAACACACCATCATGGATCTTTGCATCTGTTATGCCTTTACGAAGTTTACTGAAATTAGTAATTACTCCGCCCTGGTTAATTTCGTAAGAGGCATACGCATTTGTTGTTGCCCAGGTAAGTGGATTAGTAACCCAACCTGAATTGTTTTCTTTTATTACAAAGTCAGGCTCATAACCGTTTTTAAAGGTTCGCCAGCCGGCGACGCACCCGTTTTGTAGGGAATCAGAACATATTTTCAAATCCTTGAAATAAGTATTCGGGATGTACATACCAATTACGTAAGCCACTACTAACTTGTTCTTTAATGGCTTGTTTTCAAAAAAATCTTTTAATAGTCGCTGCGCATGGGTGCTCCCCTGGCTGTGCGATGCTATGATGATAGGCCTTCCATTATTATAGTGATCAAGATAATATTGAAATGAATTTGTTATATCCTCGTATGCCAGGTCAAACGCTTTCTTGTTGGAAACAGTATCCGGAGAAAAATAGGCACGTATATGCGCCTGCCGGTACCGAGGCGCGTAAACCCTGCATTCATTAAATACACTTGCCTGGTATAAAATGGACGAATAATCCGTTTTGGTATTGAGGCTGGTATCATCGATATCTGCATTCCAACTGGTATCTTCATATGAAGTGAGCGTAGTAGGATGCAAAAAGAAAACATCTGCAACAGTATCTGGGATGGTGTATTTTAATAGGGAATTGGAAACACTGTCTGAAGGATCTTTTTTATCAGGATGGGCGGCCCAGTAATTTAAGCTGCTGTAATCAGGAATTCCAGATTTATTTTCAAAGGAATAATGGGAAGCATATTGAGCATATTTAGGGGAACACCCTAATAAAAAGCAAAAATTTCCTGCCAGTAACAATAAAATGATTCTTTTCGTCAAAATTGATAATTTTACCTGGTAAAATAACATCAATTCATTCTTAACGCAAAATGCTTGCAGTATGTCGATACCAGTAGTTGATTTAAGCGATTTTTTATCAGGGGATCCTGTAAAGAAAAAGGCATTTGTAAACCAGTTGGGTAAAGCCTATGAAGATGTTGGTTTTGTAGCAGTAAAAAATCATGGTATACCGGCAGATCTTATCGCTGACTTATATAAATTTGTTCAGCAATTTTTTTCATTGCCTTCAGATGAAAAAAGAAAATACGAGGTTCCGGGCCTGGCAGGACAAAGAGGGTATACTTCATTTGGTAAAGAACATGCCAAAGGAAGTGATGCACCGGATCTTAAAGAATTTTTCCAGTTCGGACAGATCGTGGAAGATGGCGATCCAATTAAATCTGAATATCCTGATAATGTTACAGTGAGCGAGGTGCCCGAGTTTACACCAACTTTCAGCAAAGCATATAAAGCCTTTGAAAAATCAGGCCTGGCTTTGCTTCAGGCTATTGCTTTATACCTGGAGCTGGATGAACATTATTTCGATTCGTATGTGCATAACGGAAACTCCATATTAAGATCTATTCATTATCCTCCTATCACACACGAACCTAAGTCGGCTATACGCGCCGAACAACATGAAGATATCAACCTGATTACGCTATTGGTAGGAGCCTCCGCCGATGGTTTACAAATTCTAACCAAACAGGATGAATGGATAGGCGTTACTTCCCTTCCTGAACAGATAGTGGTAAACGTGGGAGACATGTTGCAAAGGCTTACGAATAATAAATTGAAATCCACAACCCATCGGGTTATCAACCCTCCCAGGCCCATGTGGCATTCATCAAGGTTTTCTATGCCTTTCTTTTTGCACCCTAAAAGTGAAATGAGTTTGGCTTGCCTGGATAGCTGTATTGATGATAAACATCCTAAGGAATACGAAGATATTACAGCAGGGGAATATCTTGATGAACGGTTACGGGAGATAGGGCTGAAGAAATAATGGTTAATGGTTAATGGTTAATTCTACTTTGACAAGTCATGAAGTTATTCTGCTGGTTCTGTCGCATGTCTGGGCAGCAAATATATTACACAGAGCTACACGGAGAAGGCACGGAGTTTCACAGAGCGCCTCCGTGTATCTCCGTGCCTTCTCCGTGCATCTCTGTGTAA
>JBDSBP010000243.1:0-16550 GCA_039921525.1 Chitinophagaceae bacterium
CGCATCAAAAATGTTATTTACACGGGTGATATCGGCGCTGATAGAACCTCACACTTCATGCCTGATCTCACAGATCCCCTAACTGGGGCCGGACAATTATTTCTTCCACCACAGCCTGCGGAGACAATTGCGCGGCAGATACTATAAGCTCAGCGATATCTTCTGATTCCATAATCCGCTGGGGCGGAATATCGCTGCCTTTCCATGAATCCGTATAAACCGCTCCGGGAATCACCGCCGTTACTTTAATTCCATAAGGTTTCATTTCTTCGCGCAGGTTTTTAGTAAAGCCTAACATGGCAAATTTGCTGATGCTGTAGGCACCGCCATTATTGTACGCTTTTAGTGAAGCAATGGAGCAGATATTGAATATATGCCCTTTCTTATTTTCCATCATCCGGGGTAATAATAACCTGGTGAGATGATATGCGCTGTACAAATTACTGGCTATCATTTTTTCCAAAACCCCCTCTTCTTCATTATAGATACTACCCGGCAGAAATTGACCTGCATTATTCACCAGTATATCAGCCATACCACCAGGCATTTTGATGGCCTGCGATTCGGCCCAACTACCAAATGATCTGGCGCCGGCGGCTTCACTTAGATCCGCAGGAATGGCTTTAATAATAATACCAGGATATCTTATCAACAACTCCTCCATCGTTTTATACAACTGCACTTCATTCCTGGCACATAAAATAAGATTATGGTTATTAGCAGCAAATTTTTCTGCGATGGCTCTCCCTATTCCTTTACTTGCACCAGTGATGATAACATTCATAAATTCACGTTTGAATTAAATATAGGGGTTGAAGTAACGATAACCATTACTTACCTGGAAGAACAGTTATTAAAATGATTAAAACAAAAACATTTTATTTTTGTTTGAACCTTTTCGCAGCTTGTGTTTGCAGGCTTATCAACCCAGCACGGGCTTATACCTATTTTTATACATGAAATATAAACATCTTTTTTTTGACCTTGACCACACGCTATGGGATTTTGATGCCAACAGCCGTTTAACACTCCAGGAGTTATATCTAAGTTTTGAGTTAGCGCAAAAAGGTGTCACTAATTTCGATCTCTTTCACAAAACGTACCTTGTTCATAATGATTTACTGTGGGCCCGTTATCGGAATGGCTTTATTAAAGTTGATGAATTACGTTGGAAACGAATGTGGCTGACGCTTATCGATTTTAAAATAGGAGATGAAAACCTGGCAAGATTAATGGGCGAACAATTTCTTCATTTATTGCCTTCCCGTAAAGCATTATTTCCTGGTACTATAGAAACACTGCAGTTCCTGACCGACAAAAATTACCAGCTTCATCTTATCACTAATGGATTTGAAAAAACCCAGCATAACAAATTGAAACATTCCGGGCTGGATATATTTTTTAAGGAAGTAATCACTTCAGAAAGCAGTAACAGCATTAAACCGAATAAGGAAATTTTTGATTATGCTTTTGAGAAGACCAAATCACAATGCCATGAATGTATTATGATTGGCGATAGTATGGAGGCAGATATCCAGGGAGCCATCAACGCCGGTATTGACCAGGTTTACATGAATCACCTGAATATCGAACCTTCTATTCAACCCACATATACCGTCCATTCCCTGAAAGAGCTGGAACAGATTTTTTAAAAAAACAAGCTTTGTCTTAACGATCTGCCGGAAAAGTATTTTACCGAAACAGAGATTGCTTTATAAAGTCGCTATTACTGTCAGCCCGCCTTTAACTACCTGGTTTAGTTCCACCAAAATCTTGGTGCCAACCGGTAACAGCAAATCTACGCGACTGCCAAACTTTATAAATCCCATTTCTGCTGCTTGCTCTACCTGTTGGCCCACCTGGAGGTAATTTACAATGCGTTTAGCCACGGCGCCAGCTATTTGTTTAATCATAACCTCTACTCCGTTCTGCCTTATAACCACGCTATGGCGTTCATTTTCTGTGGATGATTTAGGATGCCAGGCCACCAGGTATTTTCCTTTATGATATTTACTGTAAACTACTTTCCCACTTACAGCATTCCTGTTTACGTGCACATTGGCCGGACTCATAAAAATGGAGATCTGGAGCCGCTTCTCTTTAAAATATTCTTCATCAAAAGTATCTTCAATAACTACTACTTTACCATCGCAGGGAGAAACGATCTTGCCATCATCTATCGTTAAAGTACGCTTGGGAATTCTAAAAAAGGAAATGACAAACAGCAATAGAACAAACGTTACAATAAAGATTATCCAACTTATTAGCGGCGAAGAAAAGCTGATAAAATAGAACGACAACAAATTAAAAATTGCAAATGCAATAAAACAAATTGCAATCGTTTTGAAGCCTTCTTTATGGATCGTCATTATAAATAATTAAATGGTAAAATTAGGTAATGAAAGCAGAGAGGCAAAATTAAAGGTAAGCTGAATATAAATAGCAGCAGGTTGCTATCTGCGGGCAGGCGAATGGCCAGGGTTAACCATTTAGTATCCACACATGCATAAGGCGACAATACAATATTACCGATACTGAAGAGTTAGATTCAGTGCACTTTAGCTTTTCGCTTATCAATTTCCTTGACCAGGTTATTAAAAATATCATCTATTGTTCCTTCTCCTTTTACATACACCACTTTATCGTACTTGTTATAATGATCCGCAACGGCAGAAGTCTTTTTATGATATTCGACAATTCTGGCCCGTACAACCTCATCGTTCCTGTCATCAGCCCGGCCCGAGGTTAGTCCCCGGTTTAAAAGACGGTTCACCAGTTCTTCTTCGCTGACTTCCAGTGCCAATACCATATTTATACCTGTTTGGTGTTCCGATAACATATTATCCAAAGCCATTGCCTGTGCCTTGGTGCGGGGGAAACCATCAAATAAAAACCCCTGGCATCCCTGGTTAGCTTCCAATAAAGCGCTGATCATGCCTATCATCACTTCGTCTGGAACCAGTTCGCCCTTGTCCATAAAATACTTGGCTTCCAGTCCTAGTTTGGTTTTCTGTTGAATTTCATTCCTTAAAAGGTCGCCCGTAGAAAGGTGTTTCAAACCGTAGGTTGATATCAGTCTTTCCGATTGTGTGCCTTTGCCGCTGCCAGGAGGGCCAAATAGTATAAAGTTAAACATAGTGTGTCCTAAGCTTAGTGATGAAACAACCCGTAGTAAAAATCGATCATCATTCAATATAAATGATTCCACTTACAGGTAAAGATATTTTATAAAGGTAAATATACTGGAACAGCGTTAATATTAGCATCTGCATCCGGAAATGTTATGGAAAATCAAGATTCGTTTGTTTTCCGCACTTTTAAACCACGGCCATCGATATAAAGTGTGATTAAATTAAAAAAGCTGTTTTTTCTCAACTAAAAGGGTTTTTTAGCGGTAAATTTTTTGCCTGTTCTGATTACTTTAGTATTGCAAAGGGGAAGATATAAAACGGCTTGGCTCAATCAATGAGGACATCGGCTTTACCCGGAAAGACAAACAATTCTAAAGGAAGCTGTTACCCAAAATAATTAGCTAAAGTTACTAAAATAATTAGTGTGTATAAATAAAAGCAACTAACTTTACCCATTCAATAAATTTGAAGAAATATTACAGCTATGTCAAATGCAGAAAAACTCAAGGCACTAAAGCTAACCATTGATAAAATAGATAAAGATTTTGGCAAGGGGAGTGTCATGATGATGAACGAGCGCTCCCAGGAGCCCCAGGAGGTTATATCAACCGGTTCCATCGGGCTGGATGTAGCTTTGGGTATTGGAGGTTTACCAAAGGGACGGGTTGTTGAAATTTACGGACCGGAATCTTCCGGTAAAACCACCCTGGCTATTCACGTGATTGCTGAAGCGCAAAAGAAAGGGGGCATGTGCGCGATTATTGATGCAGAACATGCTTTTGATAGCGCCTATGCCAGGAAATTAGGAGTAGATGTGGATAACCTTCTAATATCTCAACCAGATTATGGGGAACAAGGATTGGAAATCGCCGACCGCCTTATTCTATCCGGTGCCATTGATGTGGTAGTGATCGACTCCGTAGCGGCTCTTGTTCCGAAAGGTGAGCTGGAAGGAGAAATGGGGGATTCAAAAATGGGCCTCCAGGCAAGGTTGATGAGCCAGGCACTTAGAAAACTCACAGCCACCATTAGTAAAACCAATACCATCTGTATTTTTATAAACCAGCTCCGTGAAAAGATTGGTGTTATGTTTGGCAATCCCGAAACTACAACGGGGGGTAACGCGTTAAAATTTTATTCATCCGTGCGACTTGATATCCGCCGCATGGCCCAAATAAAGGATGGTGAGGAAGCTGTAGGTAACCGGGTGAAAGTTAAAGTAGTTAAGAATAAAGTGGCCCCTCCTTTCCGCCAGGCTGAATTTGATATTATTTACGGAGAAGGCATCAGTAAGATGGGCGAAATTATTGATATGGGTGTAGAATTAGGCGTTATTCAAAAAAGCGGTAGCTGGTTCAGTTATGATACGACCAAATTAGGACAGGGCAGGGAATCCGTTAAACAATTAATACAGGATAATCCTGAACTAGCTGCTGAGCTGGAAAAAAAGATCAGGGATAAGATCAGTAGCGATACGGCAGCCGCAGCGGCAGTTTAGCACACTTTAGGTTTAAAATCACCAGGCTGATAAGGCGTTTTTGGTTGTAAAAAGCATAGTAAAAATACTGATTATTCAATTTCAATAAGGGATAACTGAACAAGATATTTGGTAGGTGGGTTGTAAATTTAAACGGCTTTCGTTAAGAAGGCCGTTTTTTGTTTATATACCTGACGAGGTCGATTTCATATAATAAGAAGAAAAGCAACGATTTATGAGCGCTTACTGACCCTTAAAATAAAAAAGGGGTCAGAATAGAAATTCAACCCCGTTTTAAAATCCAATATCCTATGAAAAACCGTTGTAATATTAAACACTAAAAACGAATTCTGCAACATTTTTCACAGTTTGCGTATTTATACGCGAGATAAACACATATCTAATTTTTTATTAATTTTTTAGATATTACCTGGTTGGACTCCTGCTGTGAAATAGTAATTATATAGATATTCTTTTCTAAAGAAGAAACATCGACGCTCTGCAGGCCGGGTTGCAGCTGTTTCAAAATTCTAACTTTGCCTGTTTCATCGGTTATTTTCAGCTCCACTGTATAATCTGATCGAAGGATAAGCAGCTTATCAACCGGGTTGGGATAGAACTTACAGAAAATACTACCGGCAATACCGGCCGTAATAGTATGTGAATAGACAGTTTTTTTATCGGTTAACGGCATTTTTATCCGGTAATAGTTTTTTGAACGGGATGGTTTCTCATCAAGGAACTCATAAGCATCTCCGACTTCGCCTGCTTTTATCACTCCTATTACTTCATACACTTTTTCATCAATACTTCTTTCAATAATATAAAATCCACTTTTTTCTAAACCTGATGATTTCCATTGTAGCAGGATTCTATTATCTTTTACCAATGGTTTAGATGATAGAAAGATGATAACAGATATAGAATCTTCCAACAAATTTGCGGGGAATGCCTTCTGAGCTAATGAAGACACATAAAATAACGATTGAACCAAACAGAATACCAGTTTAATCATTTATAATGCTATAAAATGTGGATAACCTATTGAAAACATCAATACCATTTTTGAAACGAAACAAACCTCCTGGAAAGTTTATATCATTTGTTAGATAATTGATAAAGTGATAATATTCCATTCCATTAAAACGGCAGCCATACAAATAAGACAGTTGATCGAAGAATAGCCATGGTGGCGCATGACCACAAAAAAAGCGAAATTATTGGCTGGGCGATAAATAATAACAACCTGCTTGAAAATCATTTTCTATTTGCTATCCAAAATACCAGCCTTCTGTAGGAAAGTGCGTTAGGGCTACCTGTTATCAAATTTATGAGCGGACCATTGGGCGGCGATCACCAGGTGGGATCTAATCTCTCCGAAGGAAATATCGTCATTTTTATGTTCTTCCGGGACCCAAGGGAAGCTCAACCTCATGATCCTGATGTTTGAGCACTTTTAAGGCTTGCCGGGGTATGGATTATTCCCGTAGCTTGCGATAGCCCCACCTCAGATTTTATTTTCACCTCTCCGGTTATGAGGCAGGAGTATGATGCTGTATTGCCTGACTATAGTTCTTACCTCAGTAGCAATATCTAGTGTTATGTCAACTCTAAAATGACGCTTTGGCTATCAGCCTTCCCCTATCGGCTATCAGGAGGAAACTAATTCTAGCATTGTTTTCCTCCTGATAGCTGACTGCTGATAGCTGATAGCCAAAATAACCGACAGTTTATGTTTGACATGACACTAGTTTATACAGGTGGAGGAATAGTTTTTGATCGGTATCATATATATGATTTACTATTGAACAGTCAATGTCGTTAATGGAAAGGGGCGATTAAAAAGCCGCGGCGCTTGTAGGGGCGGGGCTTGCCTCCGCCGTTATTACACCAGACAAATTTGGTATTTGGTCTACCTTTCCCATAATATTCTGGCAGTTTCGTAGGCTGAAAAGGCGGGTGCAAGCCCTGCCCCTCCAAACGCCCCTGGATTTTGGTGCCCCTTGAACAAAACGATATTGCTTGAATAGTCTGTATTTTTTTACCTGACGGAGGAGTAATTCAACTTTTTCTTTCGTACATTGTAAGAACTATAAGCCTTTACAGAAGCTATAAAATCTATCTCTATTTTGAAAAACAAAGTCCGCCTGGTTTTTCGTGTGCTTGCATGGATAACGGCTATTTTCATCGCACTATGGCTCCTGGTTTGGGGGTATGTTATTATAAATAAAAAAAGCCTGCTTGCCCAGGTAAATGCAGAATTAACCCGCAAGGTCAAAGGAGAGATAAAAATTGGTGACATCGAACCAAGTCTTCTCAGCACTTTCCCAAATGTTTCGATACGGCTTTCTAACGTTATTGTGAGGGACACGTTATGGAAAGTTCATCATCACGACCTGTTGAAAGCGGATAAGATTTTCATAAGGCTAAAACTATACAGCCTGTTTTCTGGCAACCCGGTAATCAGCAAGGTAATTATTGAGAAGGGCGCCTTTTTTATCTTCGCCGACACATCCGGTTATTCCAATGAATATATGTTTCAATCCGAAAAATCTGGAGGAGGGGAAACCGGCACATCCAAATCCTCAGTACCTGATATCGAATTAAACCAGGTTACATTAACATTGGATCTAAAAGACCGTGATAAACTATTTGATTTTGCTATAAATCGTCTTAGATGTGATATAAAAACCCATGGAGATGAATTGCGGTTGAATGTTAGCATAAACTTAGTGGTTCATAGCCTCGCTTTCAATACAGACAGGGGAAGCTTTGTAAAAGAAAAACCACTTAAGGGTAAATTTACACTGGACTTTGATAGAGTAAAGAAAAAGTTGTCGTTTGAAGATGTACGCATGCGGATAGACAACCATCCTTTTACTTTTTCCGGGAAGTTTGATTTTACATCCAAACCTCCACTCTATTACCTGGCAATTAAAACGGAAAAGATACTTTATAAACAAGCCTCCCTCCTGGTTAGCAACAACATTAGCCAGCGGTTAGACAGTTTTAATATTGAAAAACCAATTGACGTCAGTGTCGTAATTGATGGCACCACGCTTCCTAACAAAATGCCATTAATTAATCTTGATGTAAAAATTAAGGATAACAATGTTACTACTCCTTTCGCAAATTTTACAGACGTTTCGGTGATGGGCCATTTTGATAACCTGGTAACAGATTCGAAACCTAAGTCTGATGAGAATTCAGGATTTCGTTTTACAGGAATCTCTGCAAAATGGGAGAACATCCCGCTGACATCCGACACATTAACAATCGAAAATCTAGGTCATCCTGTACTGAATTGCGACCTTCATTCCTCCTTTGACCTGGCGGAATTAAATGACGTGATTGGTATAAATACGATAGAGTTCTCCAAAGGCAGTTGTAAAGCCGATCTTAAAGTCCGAAGCGCTCTTATGAAATCCGATACTACCTCTGCCAGCATATTTGGAACGGTATACATGGAGGAATCATCCCTTCAATACATTCCCCGCAACCTCTTATTTACACAGTGTAGTGGGAAACTTGTTTTTAATGACAAAGACTTTTATGTTAAACAGCTAAAAGCGCATATTGGTAACAGTGATCTGGTAATGAACGGAGCTGTAAAAAATTTAACTTCCCTCATAGACAGAAGCCCCGAAAAGCTGATCTTTAACTGGAACATCGCTTCTCCTAAAATTGTTCTGAGTGATTTCATTACTTTTTTAGATAACGGATCTGCAAAAGTACCTAAAAAGGCTTCCACAAAAAAAATAGTGAAGATGGCCAACCGGATTGACCGCATGTTGAATGATTGCAATGTTGATCTTCAAATAAATGCAGATCAGTTAATCTATAAAAAATTTGTCTCAGGCAAGGTAGCCGCCAACCTGCAGTTAACGGATAAAATGCTGTCGTTAAAAAAAGTATTAATAGAGCATGCCGGCGGTACACTTTTATTGAATGGCTCTTTAACGGATGGAGCTAATCAAAACCTGATCCGCTTGAACGCTACGATGAATGATGTAGATGTAACCAAAGTGTTTACAGCCTTCAACAATTTTGGACAAGATGGTATTATAGACAAAAACCTGAAGGGTCGTTTATCCGCCGACATTGTTTTCTCAGGAATCATTAGCAGTAAAGCCGAGATTGACCCAAATAGCCTTAAGGGAATCATCGATTTAAAACTTAAAAATGGCGAGCTCATCGATTTCGAACCGGTAAAAAAAATCTCGCAGACTGCTTTCAAAAGCCGGGACTTTTCCAATATCCGTTTTGCCGAGTTAATAGAGAAACTTGAAATAAATGGCTCAGAGATAAAAGTTAACCGCATGGAAATACAATCTACTGTTATGACGATGTTTGTAGAAGGAATATATGATGTAAAGAAAGGCACGGATCTCAGTATCCAGATTCCATTAAGCAACCTTTCTAAAAGGGGGGAGGACTTTAAATTAAAGAATAAAGGTGTTCGCAGCAAAACTGGCATGAGTATTCTTTTAAGAGCAAAAACAGGAGAAGATGGAAAAGCTAAAATATCCTGGGACCCTTTTAAACTGGCGCTAAAAAAGAAGAATAAATTAACAGAAAGCGATACTCCCTCATCCGATTCCACTAAAGTAAAATCAAGACGCAGGAGAGGCTAGGAAATCTTTTAAAACTATTGTTATGTCAACTATAAAATGACGCGTTGGCTATCAGCCTTCAGCTATCGGGAAGAAACTACTTCTCGCATTGTTTTCCTGATAGCTGACTGCTGATAGCTGATAGCCAACATAACGGACTACTTATTATTGACATGACACTGGAAATTAGCGTAACAGCAACAGTGCCGAAGAAGAGCATGTATGGCAGGGTAAGCCCCGCCCCTGCAATACCAATTGGCATTTGCGTCCCATCATCCAGAATTTGGCAGTTCGGCAACATTTTAATATTTAAATTTGCCGCTTCAATTTAAGCATAGCATGTTATTTAATTTACATTCAACATATACACCGGCAGGCGATCAACCACAGGCTATTCAACAACTTACCCAGGGCATCCTGGAAGGAGAGAAATACCAAACCCTTTTAGGCGTAACAGGTTCCGGAAAAACTTTTACTATGGCCAATGTTATTCAAAACCTGCAAAGGCCTACGTTGGTGTTGACCCATAATAAAACACTGGTTGCTCAATTATACGGTGAATTCAAACAATTTTTTCCCGATAATGCGGTAGGATATTTTGTGAGTTATTACGACTATTACCAACCCGAAGCTTACATGCCGGTTAGTGATGTTTATATAGAGAAAGACCTTTCCATTAATGAAGAGCTGGATAAGCTTCGCCTGCATGCCACCACGCAATTATTAAGTGGCCGGCGGGATATCATTGTTGTAGCCAGCGTTAGTTGTATTTATGGTATCGGAAATCCCGCGCAATTTGAAAATGGCATTACCCGTATCAAGCAGGGGCAGGTAATATCGAGACAGGGGTTTTTACATGGGCTGGTAAATGCATTGTATTCCCGCACGCAGGGTGATTTCGCACGAGGCAGTTTCCGTGTTAAAGGTGATACCGTTGACATAAACCTTCCTTATGTTGACCACGGCTTGCGCGTAACATTTTTCGGGGATGAAATTGAAAGTATTGAAACGCTTGAACTTTCTTCCGGCAAACGTATAAGCAAAGTAGATGACGCTGCCATTTTTCCCGCTAACTTATACCTGGCTCCCAAAGATATGCTGCAGACCGTACTCAATGAAATACAGGATGAATGCGGTGCACAGGTAGACTATTTTAAAAGTACCGGAAAGTATATTGAAGCGCAGCGCATAAGCGAGCGCGTTAATTATGACGTGGAAATGATCCGTGAATTAGGTTATTGTAACGGAGTCGAAAATTATTCGCGGTTTTTTGACCGGCGGGTGCCTGGCTCCAGGCCGTTCTGCCTGCTGGATTATTTTCCTAAAGATTTTTTATGCGTGATAGATGAAAGCCATCAAACTATTCCGCAGGTTAGTGGCATGTATGGCGGTGACAGAAGCCGGAAATTAATCCTGGTTGACTACGGATTTCGACTTCCCAGCGCGCTGGACAATCGTCCGTTAAATTTTAATGAATTTGAATCCATGCTGCACCAAACCGTGTATGTTTCTGCTACACCCGGAGATTTTGAACTGGAAAAAACCGGCGGTGTTGTGGTGGAGCAGGTGGTTCGTCCGACAGGACTATTAGAGCCGCCTATCGAAATACGTCCGAGCCTGAACCAGGTGGATGATTTGCTGGATGAAATTGACAAGCGCATCACAAAAGGCGATCGGGTATTGGTAACCACGCTTACCAAGCGCATGGCAGAAGAAATGGATAAATACCTGCAACGCATCAATATCAAATCCAAATATATTCACAGTGAAGTGGATACCCTGGAACGGGTGGAGATCCTGCGGCAATTACGCCTGGGCGAGATAGATGTTTTAGTGGGTGTTAACTTACTCCGGGAAGGCCTGGATCTGCCTGAAGTTTCCCTGGTAGCCATCCTGGATGCTGATAAAGAAGGTTTCTTACGCAATGAAAGATCTTTAACACAAACCGCCGGTCGTGCAGCCAGGAACGTTGACGGACTCGTAATTTTTTATGCTGATAAAATGACGGAAAGCATGCAAAAAACAATTGACGAAACAAACCGGCGCCGGGAAAAACAAATTAGTTTTAACATTGAACACGGTATTACTCCCACAACTATCACCCGGAGCAAAGAGCACGTTTTTGCGCAAACTTCCGTGCTGGAAATTAAAGGCTATCATCCTGATTCGCCGCTGGCTATTGAAGAAGGCGTAACGGTAGCCGCTGAAGACCAGGAAAGCTATCAAACCATTCCCCAGATGCAGAAAGCTATTGGCAAAGTAAAAAAAGAAATGGAACAGGCGGCCAGGGACCTTGACTTTATGGAAGCCGCCCGGTTAAGGGATGAGATGTTTAAGATGCAGAAGACGTTAGATGAGATGAAGAAGTAGTGCGGGTAAACCCGCAGGAGTTATCGGTCATTTCTGTACTTTGAGACCCCACAGGTTTTTGAAGCTGTTTTTCCTACCTTCGTAACATGGAGAAAAAACTATTCTTGCTGGATGCTTTCGCACTCATTTACAGGGCTTATTATGGCCTTATCCGCAATCCGCGAATTACATCAAAGGGACGCAATACCAACGCCCAGTTTGGTTTTACCAATACATTAGTTGATCTGCTTAACAAGGAGAAACCAACCCACCTGGCAGTTGCATTCGATACTTTTGCCCCTACAGAAAGACATACTGATTTTGCTGCTTACAAAGCCACCCGGCAGGAAACTCCGGAAGACCTTCTGGATTCATTGGAAGATATTAAGAAGATTATCCGGGGATTCAACCTTCCCGCAGTGGAATGCGATGGTTTTGAAGCGGATGATTTAATTGGCGGACTGGCACAGCAGGCAGAAAAAGAAGGGTACGAAGTATTTATGGTAACCCCCGATAAAGACTTTGGTCAATTGGTAACGGATAATATAAAAATTTATAAACCCTCTTACCAAAATAATAAAGAAGAAATTCTAGGAGTAAAAGAAGTTTGTGAAAAATGGAACATCAAAAATGTGACGCAGGTGATAGACATATTAGGCCTGATGGGAGACGCGGTGGATAATATCCCCGGTATTCCCGGCATTGGAGAAAAAACCGCTTCGAAACTTCTTTCTGAATATGGCACGCTGGAAAATGTTCTCGCCAATGCTGATAAAGTCAAGGGATCGGTTGGAGAAAAGATACGGGCAGGAAAAGACCTGGCCATTATGAGTAAAAAACTGGCCACTATCATTACTGAAGTGCCCTGTGTATTTCATGAAGAAGATTTCCGCGTGAAAGACATTAATAAAGAGGCATTAAAGGAAATATTCATCGAACTCGAATTCAAAGCCCTGGGCAAAAGAGTTTTGGGAGAAGAGTTTAACGTATATGCCGGTGCCCCGGAGGTAGTGCAGACCGACTTGTTCGGGAACGATGTGATACAAAAGAACAAAGCGTCAAAAACACCTTTACCTGAAGAAGAAGCCTTGCCGGCTATCGAAGAAGCATTAGGTTTTAACGCCCAGAAAAATGTGGGTAACACGCCTCATAACTATATTGCTATACAAGGAGAAACCGAAATAAGAAACCTGTTTGAAAAATTATATACGCAACCCGAGATCTCATTCGATACCGAGACAACCGGCATAGATGCCAATAATGCCGAATTGGTAGGGCTCAGTTTTTCGTTTATCCCGGGTGAAGGTTTTTATGTTCCCTGCTCACCAGATCGTGACAGGACTTATATGATTCTGGATTATTTTAAAGACCTTTTTGCTGACCCCACCAAAACATGGATCGGTCAAAATATTAAATATGATTTACTCGTCTTAAAATGGTACGGGGTTGAGCTCAAAGGAAATCTCTTTGATACCATGGTGGCGCATTATGTAATTGAACCCGAAGGGCGCAGGAATATGGATCTTCTAAGCGCACAATACTTGGGATATGAACCCATTCACATCGAAGAATTAATTGGTAAGAAAGGAAAGGGACAAGGTAACATGCGCGATGTTGAATTGGAACAAATTAAAGAATACGCGGTAGAAGATGCGGATATAACATTGCAACTTAGAAATGCTTTTGTTCCCTTGTTACAATCAAGGGAGGTAGAAAAGATTTTTTCTGAAGTAGAGAGCCCATTGGTAAAAGTTTTAACTGATATAGAATTTGAAGGGGTTAAGGTAGATATGGACTTCCTGAATATCTATTCCAAAGAACTGGAAATTGAAGCTAAAATATTTGAAGAAAGCGTTTACAGTCAGGCAGGAGTACGTTTTAATTTATCTTCACCGCGTCAGCTGGGAGAAGTTTTGTTTGAAAAATTAAAGCTTGATCCAAAAGCTAAAACCACCAAGAGTGGCCAATACGCCACGGGAGAAGATGTATTAAGAAAACTGGCACATCAAAACAAGATCGTTGATGACATATTGGGATATCGCCAGTTAACGAAATTAAAATCAACGTATGTAGATGCACTACCGTTGATCATTAACCGAAAAACAGGACGCGTTCATACCTGTTATGGTCAAACTATTGCTGTTACCGGAAGGCTAAGCAGTAATAATCCTAACCTTCAGAATATACCGATAAGAACGGAAAGAGGAAGGGAGATACGAAAGGCTTTTATACCAAGAGACAGCGACCACCTGCTTGTAAGCGCGGATTATTCGCAAATTGAGTTACGCATCGTTGCTGCCATCAGTGCCGATCCTAATATGTGCGATGCCTTTAAACAAGGTAAAGACATCCACACTGCCACTGCAGCCAAAGTATTTAACGTGGAAGAATCTGCCGTAACAAAAGAGATGCGGTATAAAGCAAAAAGTGTAAACTTCGGCATCATCTATGGCCAGGGTGCTTTTGGACTAGCCGAGAACCTCAGCATATCAAGGTCGGAAGCAAAAGATATCATTGATAATTACAAAAAGCAGTTTCCCAATATTCAAAAATACATGGATGATACCATCAACTTTGCCAGGGAGAACGGTTATGTACAAACGCTAATGGGAAGGAAGCGATGGCTGAAAGACATCAATTCCGGAAACTTCACCGTAAGAGGTTATGCGGAACGCAATGCTATTAACTCTCCTATCCAGGGCACCGCCGCGGACATGATCAAATTAGCGATGATAAAAATTCACCAGGAATTCAAAGACAGAAACCTGAAATCAAAAATGCTTTTGCAGGTGCACGATGAACTGGTATTTGATGCTCGCAAAGATGAGATTGATCTGATAAAACCGATCATCATTCATTGTATGCAAACGGCTTTGCCATTACCGAATGATGTGCCCGCCAATGCCGAAATAGGTGTTGGTGAGAACTGGCTGGAGGCACATTAAGTTTTTTTGCCACGGAGGCAGCAAGACACGAAGAAACACAAAGAAGTTTTTTCTTTATTAGACCACTGCCTTCGTGTTTCTCCTTGCCTTCATGCCTTCGTGGTAAAACTGGCCTGCTGAAAACGTGATTACACCCTTTTTTACTAATCATCTTGGCATTTAATAAATATTTTCTACCTTACCAGTTATCCATCCGCCGTGCGGTTCATACCTCGGAAAACAAAATGAATGGCCATGTATAATATTCACCAAACCTTACAACATCATTTCGGTTATCCTGGTTTTCGACTGAACCAGGAAGAAATCATCAAAACTATTTTGGATAAAAAAGATGCAGTTGTTTTGATGCCTACAGGGGGTGGTAAATCTATATGTTACCAGTTACCGGCCTTGTTACTTGATGGTGTTACTATTGTCATCTCTCCATTGATTGCATTAATGAAAGACCAGGTGGATGCCCTGAGAGTTAATGGTATTTCAGCTGCATTCTTAAATTCGACCTTACCCGGATTTGCACAACAGGAAATCTTACAACAATTACGCAACAACAAACTCAAATTATTATACCTGGCCCCGGAACGCTTGCTCGGTGAAAACCAGTTTATTCAAACATTGAAACAAATAAACGTTTCCCTGTTTGCCATTGATGAAGCACACTGCATCAGTCAATGGGGACATGACTTCAGGCCGGAATACCTGGTTTTAGGAGAATTAAAAAAACAGTTCCCAAAAATCCCTTTGATTGCGCTAACGGCAACAGCAGATGCATTGACTCAAAAAGATATTATTGCAAAACTTGGACTGGACGGTTTCAAACTGTTTGAAAACAGTTTCAACAGGCCAAACATATATTATTACGTAAAATCAAAATCGAATTATTTTGATCAACTCGTTGACTATTTAAACACACACCGGGAAGATAGTGGCATTATCTATTGCCTGTCACGTAATTCCACTGACCAATTAGCGCAGGATCTGAAGGAGCAGGGATTTGCTGCCGCGGCTTATCATGCAGGATTAGAGAAAAATGTCAGAGACGAAAGGCAGGATAAATTTTTGCGCGATGAAATAAAAATTATTGTAGCCACCATTGCTTTTGGTATGGGCATCAACAAAAGCAATGTGCGATTTGTGGTTCACGCAGATATGCCGAAAAACCTCGAGGGCTATTACCAGGAAACCGGACGCGCAGGCAGAGATGGAATAAAAAGTGATGCTATCCTGTTTTATAGTGGCGGTGATGTGATGAAATTAAAAAAATTTGCTACCATTGAAGGCAATGAAGAACAAAGCCGGATAATGCTCAAAAAGCTGAACCGGATGGTGGCATTTTGCGAAACCCGCAGTTGTCGCCGAAAATACTTGCTTAACTATTTTAATGAGCAGGCTTCAGAATACTGCGGAAGTTGCGATGTATGTCTAAGTGACTTTGAAAAAGTAGATGCTACCGTAGAAGCCCAAAAGATCTTAAGTGCTGTGAGCCGTTTACAAGAGCGTTATGGTATGAATTATGTAATCGACTTTTTAAGAGGAAGTACCGTTGTGAAAGAAGATCATTTATTACTTAAAACGTTTGGCATAGGAAAAGAAATCAGTAAAGACCAGTGGAAACTTTATATGAAAGATCTGCTGCAGTTAGGATACATGGATCAGTCAATGGGTGAATATCCTGTGCTGAAGCTAAATGAAAAAAGCTGGAAGATTTTAAAAGGGGAGGAGCAACTCAAACTGATAAAATCAGTTAAAGAAAAAAAGGGAATCGTTTCTCAGCAGCAGGAAGCAGCCAGCGTTTTCCCGGTTTTGTTGCAGGAGCTGAAACAGGTGAGAGAACAGTTAGCCCGAAAAGAAAATATTCCGCCTTACCTGATTTTCTCAGATGTCACTTTGATGGAGCTAGCCTCCTATCTTCCTTTAAACCTGGTTGACCTTGCTAAAATTTCCGGGTTTGGAAATGTAAAATTAGGAAAGTATGGTGCCGTCTTCCTTAATAGAGTAAAAAGCTATTGCCGGGAGAACGGGCTTTCTACTCAAATTC
>JBDSBP010000244.1:0-46716 GCA_039921525.1 Chitinophagaceae bacterium
TGAGGTAAGAGAGGTAACAACCGGCACTACCTCAGAACCTTTGTTAAAGTTTTTCCTACATGCAATATAAAAAAGACCCTGTTAATTAATATTAATAGAAAGACAGATAAGCGAAAAGTTTTCAAGCAAACAAGTTTTAGAAGATAACAGCAGAATTCAATTTTTGAATACCGAATACAATCATTAAAACTAATACCCGCTGAATAAATTGCGCGGGAATATAGAAATAAACCATACAATTCATATAATTAATTTGCGTTTATAATAACTGTCAAAGATGGGCAATTTTACTGTATTTATAGTTGAGTCGTTAAGCGAGTCCTCGCTTGATACTTTACGTATTGATTCAAAAAAGGGTAAAGTAGAGGGGCAGTTTGATACGATTAAATATGTAGATAAAGAAACAATGCAGATAGTGGTTTATATTCCTTCCGTTGAAGTATCCGGGTATGGCGAAACATACGAAAAAGCTGCGGAGATGCTAAAATTCAACCTGAACGAATTCTTCGAGTATTTAACAAACCTCTCAACATTTTAACTTCAGGCCGAGTTATTAAAATTAGGATGGAAGAAAGAAATTTTTAATAAAAGATTCTCCAATCTTATCGACATAGATAAAGCGCTGGTTAACCCCAATGCCGATAACATATCCATCGAAAGGATTACACTAAAAGCTACATAAATAATGGGCAAATTTAGACCACTCGCGACCCAATGCTGGCAGTTGTTTCTTGCAATGATGTGATATGAATATACTCGAACTGCTTCTAGTCATGATCAATGGACCAGAAAGGGGTCGCGTACTATTCCGGTATGGGGTAATGAAAAGCAAATACCTGCGCAGCATTTGAAAACTAGTTGTAGAACCATAGGTTGAACATTACAATATCTATATCAATGGGCAGGCAAAAATTGTTAAACTAACCGTTATCGACGACAATTTTGTGCGATTGTTAGTGTTGGTTATTGTTAAGTGAAGTAACCTGTTGTTTACTCTTCCGAATGAGCTGGTTTTGTTTAAATTGCCGTCCGTATTAGCTTTCAGAGGAATGTATTTAATGCGAGGGACGTTTCAGGGACGAAAACTATATGTTTTTCATCTGTATGCTTCTATCTGCTAGCCTATCTACGCAATAAGACCCGGTTCTATAAATAGAGGCTTTAATTCGTAAAGCCATCTTACACCCTCCCGGAATTTATGCCTGGAACATATTGTGAAAGACATAGAGTCTCGCATTCGGCATAAAGCACACTGGTTAATATCAATTAAGTTGTTCAAAGTTGTTGGGAGCAATACATGCTTTCCAATATTCCATAATCAATCTGATAGTGTGTTCGATTTCTGTGAAGTTGCTGGGCTTAACGAAAAAACCTTGAGCTGACACGCTGTAGGCCTCAACAACAGATTTTCGATTGGAAGCCGTAGTAAAAAATAAATAAGGGATACATTTGATATCTAGTTTTGCATCTAAACGAATTTTGCTTCGCAGTGCAAAACCATCTAGCTTTGGCAGGTTTATATCGGATAAAATCAGGAACGGCACTGTGTCTGTGGCATCCAAATAATCAAGGGCTGCCTGACCTTCCGGAAAGAAAATTAATTCATTAGGATACTTCAAGTTAACAAAGACCTGTTGCAGGATTTCCTGGTCATCTATATCATCCTCTATTATTATTACAGGTCCCGTGTTGTTCATAAGGGACAAGATAAGCATTATGCAAGAGGTGGGCTTAGATTTAATATTGAACCTAGAGTTTACTCTTAACTAAACTGGCATATTCTTCTTTTCCCATCTAAGTCATTTATGATCTCCAATCTGCTGACCTATCCTGGTAACCAGTACCGGCTCAATAAACGGCGGTAGCCTGTTCGAATACCATTCGCCATTTTCATCCAGCTCAACTATTAAACTCATGCCTCCTCGCTCAGGATGAACAAAGTAAATGAAATAGCTTCCCGGAGCTTTTAAGCTGACTCTGGCAGTGGCCAATTCTGGGATAAAGTGTATCAACCCTTTCTCGCCGCCTGTTTCGAATGCAATGGCGGGTTTGAGGGCGAAGTTTTCAACGCAACATTAGCTCAAGAGCTAGCATAATTGCGCTATCTTGCATAAATTCGTAATTCTAAACAATACAACTTAATTATTACAGTTTTAAGTCGTATTAATGAAATTTCCTTTTATTGGTAAGAAGAGGTACTTGTTGACTATAAATGATCTGAATTTATATGCCAAACCTGCAGGGATAGTACTCATCATAATATATGGAGCTGAAATATTATAAACGATAGCATATGCATACCACTCTTTTATTATTTCCAGAATATTGATTGAAATACTGGTAAATACTGGATTTCCTAATGCTGCTTATGGTTGATCGTTGTTTTGTAATGTAACCTGTTGTTTCCTCTTCCGTATCAACAAATAATTAGCAACAAAAAAAGCAATGCCCGTTGCCAGGAAAAATATCCCCCGCCATACAAAAGGAATCCTGTCATCAAAGAACCGGCAGATTGCCAAAGACGCAATGATCGTAAGCCCCAGGTTAACAATACCCAGATGATTTTTGACGGCGCCTTTTTGAATAAAATATATCCCGATTAAAACAGTCCACGCGTTAACAATAAATATGGCAGTGGAAATAGCATTTTGCATGAAGACTAAAAGCAGTAATAGTACTATAAAACTATACCCGATTGGATCAGGCATTTGTTCTTTTTGCCGGACATAATTCTTCCATGCCATGAACGCTAAAAGAATTAATCCCGCGCCCATGAGGTAAAATAAAAGATTATTATATACCTGGTCCGCTCCAGGTATTTTATCTTCATTCCAAATGAAGCTAAAACTCCAGAATAATAATGTTGTAATGATACCAAGGGTACCTATTATCAGAAACGGGTTGGCAAATAAATTTTTTGATTGAAAAAAGGAGGTCCTCCCAAGAAAGTAATAAATACAGAAGAGCAGGCAATATTGAAGGAACAGCCATTCCTCTACATGCTCATCATGATTAGCAAAACAACCCAAGGTGATGGCTACTGAGATTGCAGTAAACCAATTGAATAAATGATAAAAATTACCTTCGGGATTCTTTTTATAAAGTTTATAATAATGTGGGATCAGTACCGCCAATACAAGTAAGTACATAAATGGAATGCTACCATATCTGTCATATCCGATATCTGTAGCATACCAGGTTATACCGGCTATACAAAACAAGGCGACCGTTCTCGCCGATAAAAGATAGACTAATGGCAAGGCCAATAGCATCCATATCAAAAGAAACCCACTGAGTGATCCGTTAACCTGGTATATCTGGCTTATTAAAGATATGCTGGCTCCGATGGCAAAAAATAGAAAGAGACTGCTGCATTCCCTCCAGGTTGTATCAGATCTTCGTTGTGATAAAGTATAAGCACAAGCTAGTTGCGCTAATAGTAATGGAAGAAATGCCAGGGCTGTTTTTATGGTAACGGATAAATCATCCCAATTATGTGCAACAATTAGTAGAATACCACTGCCCGCCAATAATGCACCCAGGATGCCTAGAATTATGGTGAGGTTATTAGGAGCTGTTTGTTTTTCCTGCTTATAATGAAGAATAATGCGCTCCGCTGTTTCCTGTGTTATAACGCCAGCATTTACTAATTGGGGTAATTCTTTAAGCATTGATTTATTCATATAGCAAAGTTCAAAATTCGACGTCAAAGGCAATAGAATTAACCGGCTCTACTCACTATATTTATATCCAACGCCTCTTACAGAATGAAAATATTGCGGGTTACGGCTGTCTTCTTCAAAATATTTTCTAAAGCTTAAAATGAAATTGTCGATAGTGCGGGTAGTAGGATAGACATTATAGCCCCAAACAGTCTGTAGGATTTTTTCTCTTGGCACTACCTCGTTTTTATTTTCAATCAGTAACTTAAGAAGCATCGTTTCTTTCTTACTTAGCTGTATGCGTTCTCCACTTTTGGTTTTTGCTTCCTGCGCTTTAAAGTCAATGATGTTATTTCCAAAGCTATACGTTTCACCAACAGTATCTTTGTCAAGCAGTTTTTGATTTTTAGCTATCAGCTTTTTTACCCGTAACAACAGCTCTTCCAGGTTAAAGGGCTTGGTTAAATAATCATCGGCTCCTTTTTTTAAACCCAATACCCTGTCGGCACTGTTATTTTTTGCACTTAGTATCAGGATCGGTACGGCATTATTCTGAACGCGAATGGTTTCCATGGCAGTGATACCATCAATTTCGGGTAGCATGATATCTAAAATTATCAAATCAAAATATTCATTCTGTACGGCCAGTAACGCTTTGTTTCCATCATAAGCAGATGTGACCTGGTACCCGTCCAGTTCTAAATTTAACCTCAGGGCTTCATGAAGGTTTTCTTCATCTTCTACAAGAAGTATAGACGGTTTTATAATATCCTTACTCATGCGGTTATTCTACGATTTTTTTTTTGCAGGCTTCTAACCCCGTTAAGCTTTGAAATAAATAGAAAAATTGCTGCCACCGGCAGGATTATTTGTTACCTGTATGGTAGCCTTATGGTCTTCAGCAATCTTTTTACACAAATATAAGCCTAAGCCGGTGCCTTTGGTTTTTCTTACTGATTCGTTCCCTGTTCTATAAAAACGGTCAAAGATCTTTTTCCTTTCTATTTCCGAAATGCCTGGTCCTTCATCCAACACACTCAGAATGATGGAATGGAACTGTTTTGCAAGGTTGAAACTGATGGCACTTTCTTTAGGAGAATACTTTATGGCATTTTCCAGCAGGTTGTTGATCATGATCTGTAATAATAATGTATCTCCCGTAATGGCCAGGTCATTTTCAATATCTATGATCCAGGTGTTTTCCGGGAAACGGTCTTTAAAATCATACACACAACCTGCGGCAAGTGATGATATATCCAGTTCTTCTTTAGATAAACCATAACCACCAGCTTCCAGTTGCGAAGAAATAAGAATATTATTAGCCAAAGTATTCAGTCTTTCCGTTTCCTGTAAAGTCATTTGAAGCAGCTTTCGCTGTTTTTGTTCATCCAGTTTATGTTTTTGTAGAGTTTCAAGATTTAGTTTGGTGATAGCAATGGGTGTCTTTAATTCATGGGTGATAGCCATCATAAAATTTTGCTGTTGTTGAGATTCCCTGAATTGTTTGCGAACTGCCCTATAAATAAATACAGCACCCACCATTATAAACAACAGGAAGAAAGATCCTTCTCCGACATATTGAAAGGTTTTCCCCTGTTCATCCCTTGTTATCATTTTTGTTTTATTCAGGTAGGAAGGATCATCTTCACGAAGCTCCATTAGTTTATAGCTTGTCATTTGTTGGTTCTGACTCTGCAATTCAAAGAACCATAATACCAGCGCTGCAATGATATACAAAAGCCAAAACCAGTACACAAAGATGGCGATAGCGAGACCCTTTTTCTTAAAGACGCCCATGGTAGTTCCAAGTTTAAAATATAAAGTTCAACGTATAAGTTCGGTTCGAGGGTCTATATTCCGGCAACGTTGAACGTTGAACTTTAAACGTTGAGCTATTTCACTCTTTCCACCCTCATCCCCACATTAAGAACATGTTCCAGTGGATCTTCCCGCATAATCTGTTCTAATATGAACCGGTATTCGCCGGGCTTATTAAATTTTGTTCGAGGTTGAATCAAGACGCGGTGTTCATAAATATCATCCATTCCTGTTCCGGACCATCCCTGGTTGTTTTTAGCCAAGGGAAGATTATAATCCCTGCTCTTTGAAGCGGAATCTCCCGGGCTCACAACGCTGCATTTTATCCAGATATTATTGAAATCGTAGGCGTCGGAATGACGAAGCACGATGTACAGGTTGTACAGGGAAGCAGTATCATCGATATTGAACGCGATTACTGGTTTATTATTTCTTTGCCAGGTATGATCTTTAATTGCAATGTTTTTTTCAAACACATTGATCTTTGCGCAGGCCAGCAAAAGAAAGCAGAAAACTACCCCTATAAATACTTTTTTCAAGAACAACATTTTAATTCAGGTTCGGAAAGTCAAGACTTCAAAGTTTGGTAAATTTAGATCTCAAAGCCAGTATAAACTAAAGTACATTCAATATCTGCTCTTTCGCTTTTTCCAGCTCATCTTTCATCATCACCACACATTTTTGAATAGAAGCATCATAAGCCTTGGATCCTGTTGTATTAATCTCACGGCCAATTTCCTGCAGGATGAAGGAGAGCTTTTTACCCTTTTCTCCTGCCTCTTCCAGTAAAACGGTTTTGAAATAATCACAATGATTTTTCAACCGCACCTGCTCTTCGGTGATGTCAATCTTTTCAATGTAATATATAAGTTCCTGCTCCAACCGGTTTTCATCGTAGTTCTCCCTGCCCACCTGTTCGTGTAATAATTTAACGAGGCCCTCCCGGATTTTTTGCTGGCGTAGGGGTTCCAGTACGATTACTTCTTCCTGCTGCAGGAGGATATTCTTTATACGAAGTAATAATTCCTGTTGGAGAGATTTACCTTCATCGATGCGGTGTTCATTAAGATTAAAAATGGCCGACTCCATCACTTTCCTGAATTGAATCCATTCGTCATCGGTTAAAGTATCTCCGGTGGGAGTAATTACTTCCGGTAATTTTAAAAGAGAGCTTAATATGGTGGAGTGATCTAAATTTAATTCTTTGGACAATTCGTAAACCGGCTGGAAATAGGCTTTGATAAGATCTATGTTTATGGTCACAGGTTTGGAAGAACCCGTCTGTTTCAGGTTTATGCTGCAATCAACGGTACCCCTTCCTAAATTTTCCGATAGAATTTTCCGTATTTCAAATTCAAATGGTTTAAGGAAGGCAGGCATTTTTAATTGGAGATCAAACTGTTTTCCATTCAGGGACTTTATATCTACCAGGAAAGTTTTATTTCCAACGTTTAGCTCGGCTCTTCCAAAACCTGTCATTGACTTCAGCATTGATAATTATTTTTAGCAAGATAACAAATAGTTCATAGCTATCAGCCAACAGCTTTGCTGTCATTCGACGGATCGAATCCCGATTATTATAAAATATAACCTCCCGTTTAGAAAAGCAAGGTAAATATTTCATCCCTGGTTAATTCTTTCATGCTTCCGGCGTTCATCCCTTCAAGGGTTAATCGCCCAATGCGATGGCGTATTAGTCGAAGCGTTGGAAATCCAACATTGGCTGTCATCTTCCGCACCTGCCTGTTCTTTCCTTCGGTAATGATTAACCTGATCCAACTTGTAGGAATATGTTTCCTGAACCGAACAGGTGGATTTCGTTCCGGCACTTCCGGATAAACGTCAAATATTTCTGCCCCTGCTTTTTTTGAGTGATAAGGTTTACCATCAATTGTAATATCAATACCAGATCGTAAAGCATGCAGGGCAGCCTTTGTTATCAAACCTTCCACCTGCACCCAGTATTCACGTTCGTGCGCGAATGATGGATTTAATAACCGATGGTTAATATAGGCATCATTGGTAAGGATTAGTAAACCCTCGCTATCATAATCCAGTCGCCCTACCGGGTACACGTCATGGGGCACGTTAAAAAAATTCTTTAGAGTTTGTTTAGAATTTCTATCAGGATGTTCGGAAGTTATGAGAGAAAATTGCGAGAGTACCTGGTAAGGTTTGTATATGATAAAATAACGGAGCAATTGTTAAAAGGTTAAGTGTAAATCTACATAGAAAATAATACCGAAATCATTGAGGTATGGGCACTAAAAAGCCCGAAAAAAATTCTTCGGGCTATATATAGATGGGTTAGTAAGTACCAGGAAATAAATTTCCTTACACAATATTAAAAATAATTTTCTCTAACTGGAAAAAATATTAAAAATATTTTATGCACATTTTTAAAAAGGTTGTGGATAAGAATGAAAAAAGATGAAGGTTGATATTAAAAAAGACGACGATTGACTCAGATTCGATGCGACTTAACTCCAATTAATGTCTTACTATTTTACGATTAGTAAAGTAAGTCCTCATAAAAATATTACCCGGATTGGTTTTTATTTTTCTGCCAACTTCAATAAAAATAGCCATCATATCCATGCCCTGCCTTCGATACCCGGTATCAATCAACCATCATTTTAATGTAGGTTTGTAAAAATTTTTCATATGAAATTTCCTTCTCCCGTTTCGGTGCAATGGATTGCAGAATTTATAGGAGCAGCAATAGTAGGTAATGAAAACGGCCAGGCCACTGGCATCAACGAAATACATAAAGTGGAGACAGGTGATCTTGTTTTTGTTGATCATCCGAAATATTATGATAAGAGCATCAATTCCCCGGCAAGTTTTATCATCATCGATAAACCAGCCAATTTTCCGGAAGGTAAGGCATTGCTGGTAGTGGACCAGCCATTCGAAGCGTATCTAAAAATTGTAAAACACTTTCGTCCATTTGAGTCCGCATCCAAGCCGATAAGTGATTCAGCTTTGATCGGGGAAAATACAATAGTATACCCCCAGGTCTTCGTCGGCAATCATGTGACTATTGGTACAAACTGCATTATATATCCCAATGTTACTATCATGGATCATTGCGTCATCGGGAATAATGTTGTTATAGAAGCCGGAACTGTTATCGGTTCCGATGCTTTTTACTACAATACCCAAAAAGACAGGCAGGTATGGTATAAAAAAATGCAAAGTTGCGGCAGGGTAATCATCGAAGACGATGTGGAGATCGGAGCAGGATGCACCATAGTGAGAGGAGTTAGTCATGATACGATAATTGGCAGAGGCACCAAGCTTGATAATATGGTTCACATAGGTCATGATACGGTAATCGGGCATAACTGTTTATTTGCCGCCCAGGTGGCAGTGGCAGGAGCGACCACCGTTGGTAATGGTGTAATCATGTGGGGACAGGTAGGTGTAAGTAAAACATTAACCATTGGTGACAATGCCGTTCTAATGGCGCAAACAGGTGTTTCAATTGACCTTCCCGGTGATCAGTCATATTGGGGAACTCCTGTGACAGATGCCCGGCAAAAAATGAAGGACCTTGTTTGGATAAAACGAATACCCGAAATGTGGGAGAAGTTGAAGAAACTTTGAATAGGTATGAGGTATGCGCGTTTCAAATTTAGGTTTGACTTCCGAAGTCTTTCAGACTTCGAAAGTCTTAAACAGTAGCTGTCTATTTTAAATTCAGTTTTGAGGTACGGACCAAGTCAATGTTTTGAAAACTTTAAGAGAATGTAAGAAGGGGCGTGTCAAGTGCAGACTTTCGAAGCCTGAAAGACTTCGGAAGTCGACCCCCGGTACGTGGCTTCCGGCTCATACCTCATACCTGTCACTCCGGGTTATAATCATACGGCAACGACTCAGCTACTTTTTCCCAACTCCAGTACCCTGTATTTACAATATCAGACTGTTCGTAAAAGTATCCATTCTGTTCTATAACAAAAGCATCCGCAATATCAAGAATTGTTATCTGTGCTTTTAATGTGGCCGGTAATTTATATTGAGTAAGAAATTTTCTATCCGGCATCTCATCTTTATATAAAACCCTTAGCCTGCCGGGCCAGGTTATCTCCACCTCCTGATTTTCGGATACTGTATAGTGTGAACTGTCGTAAGGATTTTCAATAGGTTTTGTAGTAAGCGTTTTTTTGGTGGTATCTACCCACTCAAGGGTGAAACCTTCCTCTTCCAATGTACTATCATACCAGGCCCGCACAAAATGTAGGCGCGAACCATTGTAAGCCTTAACGCGGTTTAACTTCCAGGTTTCTTTTTGCGCAGCCGTACCATCCAGTTCTTCGAAGAACGGATAGCCGCTATACGTGCTAATATCAGAGCCATATTCATAAGCGAAAGAGTCTAACTGGTATTTTATTTTATAACCAAGCGCGTTGTTGACAATAATAAGGTCTTCTTTTTCTTTTATTTTTAAGCGATTTCGTTTTTTACTGTAGAAAAATTGTAGTACTTCGGGGTTTTGAATTATACATTGAGACGCATTAGGTGTAGTGCCGATAAAGTTATCACGGAAGAATTGCCCATACTTTACTAAACCGTCGGCAACTTCATTGCTGCCTGAAATGACAACTTCGGATAAGCTTTTATCCTTTGCTTTAAGTTCAATAACAAGATTAGAGGCATTAGTGTTATTGATATGTATGTTCTGAGTTTCATAACCGGTATAAGAAATAATCAGGTCGTAACCACCTTTGGGTAGCCTGATAGTAAACGCGCCCTCATTATTGGTGATCGTTCCTATGGTAGTATTCTGACAAAAAACCGACGTGCCCGGCATGGGTTGTTTACTTGCTTCATCAATTACCTTTCCAGAGGTGATAAAATTATCTGATTGACCAAAACCTGCCTGGGAAATTAAGATCATCAATCCGGTTACAAATTTTTTCATAAAAACGATTCAATAGTTATTAAAATCGGGAGGTTAAGTCCGGTTATTTACAGTGCTTTACTCGAGTGCAAAATAACCTTTTTGTTTCCGTGAGAACAGTATTACATCCTAATTAACAGCCGGCTAGTATTTTTTATACATCGCACAACTTTGTTTCACTGCTAGTTCAAGAGGGGTAAATAAAAAACCGGGGAAGTTTTTTAACCACTTACTGTTGTCAAAATAGGTTACTGTTTGAGCAATACGGGCACTTTCTTTTGATAATAGCGATCGTTTACCTGATAACATAGATTTTAACTTTTCTAATCTCCAGGCAATGGCAGCTAATGAAGGGGTTGCATTGCGGTAAGCACGCCGTTTATTAAACTCGTCAGCAATACTGTTAAAGAGTTGTTGAAAAGACCAATTATCACCGTTTACAATAAATCGTTCACCGGTAATACTACTTTCCAGTAGTTGAACAGTGGCTCTTGCTACGTCTTCCACGTAAACAAATCCATTAACACCGGTGGTATAATATGGAAATTCATCAAAGACTGTCTTAAAAATGGCACATGATGATGTATTCCAGTCGCCATACCCCAATATTGTACTGGGGTTAAGTATAGAAGCCTGTAATCCTTCACCCATACCACGCCACACTTCCATTTCAGCTTTGTGTTTGCTGATGCCGTAATTAGTAGTGAACTTTGTCTCCTGCCATTCTTTCTTTTCATTAACCGTCTCTCCGATTGCTGTTCTACCTAACGCGCCTACGGAACTTATATGAATAAAGCGTTTAATATTTTTGTCGATGGCAGTATTTACTACATTGGAAGTACCTTCTACATTTATAGAATACAACTCTGCTTTGTCCTTGCTGGCAAATGAAACTTTAGCCGCAGAGTGAATCACTGCATCTACTCCATCCATTGCTTCTTCCAGGCTTACAACATCTAAAACATCTCCACTTACCCATTCTACTTTTGCTAATAAATCAGGAGAAATAAATAAGGGAAGTTTACTGCTGCTTCTCCGGATAGCTCTTACTTTATACCCCTGCTGCAACAGATGCTTTATGATATAAGCGCCCAAGAATCCAGTACCACCTGTAATTAAAATCATAATTGTTTGATAAGGTCAATTAACTTAATAATTGTTTACGAAAGAAATTAGTGGTCGATAGCAATAAATCTTCTTCCGTTGAAGCTATTGATAATAATCGTTATTGCGTATCGGGCCGATGATATAATGGTATTCCCTTACTAAACGCCTGAAAGTATTTATGAAGCACACGGTAATCAATTCCACACCTGTAGGCTTTTAAGCCAGGCACCCCACTTTAGACGTTGAACTTTTAAACTTATACAGCAGAAGTAAACTGTTTTAGAAATCTCAAATCGTTTTCGCTGAAAAGCCGCAGGTCATTCATCTGGTATTTTAACATAGCCGGACGTTCGATACCGATTCCAAAAGCAAAGCCAGTAAACTTGTTGCTATCAATGCCGCAATTCTCTAATAGTTTTGGATGAGCCATTCCGCAACCCAATATTTCAACCCAGCCGGTATGTTTGCAGATATTACAACCGCTGCCCCCACAAATCAGGCAACTGATATCCATTTCGGCACTTGGCTCAGTGAAAGGAAAATAAGAAGGACGAAAACGCACCTTTACAGTATTACCAAACATTTCCTGTACAAAAAAATAAAGAGTTTGTTTAAGGTCGGCAAAAGATACATTCTCATCAATATATAAACCTTCTACCTGGTGAAAAAAACAATGCGCCCTTGCGCTGATGGTTTCATTACGATAAACTCGTCCCGGGCAAACAATACGAATCGGTAATTTGCCTTTTTCCATCTCACGTACCTGCACGCTCGAGGTATGAGTACGAAGCACCCAATCAGGATTTTGATTAATGTAAAAGGTATCCTGCATATCACGTGCCGGGTGGTTTTCATGTAAGTTTAACGCCGTAAAATTATGCCAGTCATCTTCAATCTCAGGTCCTTCGGCAACCGAAAAGCCAAGACGTTGGAAAATAGATACGATCCTGTTTTGTACCAGGCTTACAGGATGTCGTGTACCAACCTGAAGGGAATCACCGGGCAAGCTGATATCAATTTCGTTTATTGGAGAGGCTTGCCCATTTGACGAAACAGATGCTTTTAATATATCGTACCTGTTTTCCGTGAACTGTTTAAACTCGTTCAATAAGCGGCCAAATTCTTTTTTATTTTCATTGGGAACATTTTTCATTTCCCCCATAACATGCTTCACTAATCCTTTTGTTCCCAGGTATTTGATCCGAAAAGCCTCTATGGTGTCCTTATCTGATGCCACATACGCGTTGATCTCGTCCTTGTATGCTTCAATTTGTTTTAACAATTGTTCCATGGCGCAAAGGTAAGAAAGTTCAAAGTTCAAAGTTTACGGTTTAAAGTTTGTTCTCAATGGAACTATCAAACTAACTTTAAACCTTAAACTTTGAACTTTAAACTTTCTTCGCCCATGGATGATATGCTCAAGATTACTGACTTCCTGGATCCTTTAGATATACACAGGATATCAAATGATGAATCATATAAGGAAGGTCAGGTGGGAAAAGTAATAGATGTATATGAAAATGAATTTCCCGATATTGAACAGGCCGATATGGTATTGGTAGGATGTAATGAAGAAAGGGGCAATATCGGCAGAAAAAAAACTACCCATGCCCCGGATAATATCCGACAGCAATTTTACCAGCTTTTTTATTGGCATCCCGATGTGCGGCTTGCTGATATCGGCAATATTAAACAGGGTGCAACCCTTAATGATACATACGCAGCATTAAAAACCGTTATTAAGGAATTAATTGATATCGGGAAAACGGTCATCATCCTGGGAGGCTCACATGATCTTACATTGGCACAGTATTATGCTTACGTGGATAATAAAGAAATTATTGAAGCAGTTTGCGTAGACGCGAAGGTAGACCTGAGCATTGAAATGCCACAACCCGCCGAACGTTTTTTAATGGAAATACTTACGAGTGAGCCCAACTATATCCAGCACTATAATCATATCGGATTTCAAAGTTTTGATGTTCACCCTCGCATCATGGAAACAATGGATAAGTTGCGTTTTGATTGTTATCGTGTGGGTAAAGTAAAAGAGAATATTGAAGAAATGGAACCGGTCATCAGGAATTGCAATTTATTCAGTTTTGATATTTCTGCCATCGCCCATGCCTTTGCACCATCTAATTCAATAACACCAAATGGTTTCGATGGCGAACAGGCATGTACTTTAATGCGCTATGCAGGGTTAAGTCCTAATGTGAACTCCATTGGAATTTACGGCTTCAATCCCGATAAAGATTTGGATAACCTGACAGCGAAACAGATCAGCCAAATGCTTTGGTATATCCTGGATGGAAGGAGCCGGGGTAAACGGGAAGCAGGATTAGATGAACGGAACTCTTTTAATGAATACCATACCGTTTTCACAGAAGTTCAAACAATCTTCCTTCAAAGTAAAAAAACCGGACGATGGTGGATGCAATTGCCAGATCAGAAATTTATCGCCTGTTCTTACAAAGATTATTTACAGGCGAGCAGTAATGAGATTCCGGAACGATGGATGAGAGCGCAGGAGAGAAGTTGATGGTTTAAAGTTCAAAGTTTAAGGGTTAAGGTTAGTTTAAAGGCGCGAACTGTCAGACTTCCCAACTAACTTTAGACTTTAAACATTGAACTTTGAACCATACCTTATTTTCGATATTTATAGTTGCTTTTCTTGCCGGTTGTTCAACACCCGCTCATATTATTGAATCGGATAAGAACATGAATAAAAAGACGGAAAAGAAAGAACTATGGCAGCAGCCTGAATTTCAGAACGCCCATATAGGTATCTGTGTTTATGATGTTGCTGCCAACAACTATCTATATAGTTACCAGGGAGATAAATATTTTGTTCCTGCTTCCAACGTAAAGATATTTACCCTCTATGCCGGGATGAAGTTTTTAAAAGATTCCCTTCCTGTCATTAACTATGAAGAAACTGCGGATACTTTTTTTATTTACCCCACTGCCGATCCGAGTTTGTTACATCCCGATTTTAAAAAGCAGCCGGTGGTAGAAAAGCTTCAACACACCAATAAAAAGTTAGTATTAGTTAATGATAACTGGAAGGAAGAAGCGTTGGGATCAGGATGGTCATGGGATGATTATAACGACAGTTACCAGGCCGAACGTAATTCTTTTCCCGTATATGGAAACGTAGTAAAATGGATACAGTCATCTCAAAAAAATACACAGGCAGAGCTGCAGGATAGCGTCCAGACATTTGTGTTTTCAGAGCCGGAAGTTAACTGGAAACTACGATTTAAGGAAGATATCCTTAATAAAACCTTTTTTGTAAAAAGGAAAAAGGATGAAAATTATTTTGAAGTGAGCCAGGGTAAAGAAGCATTCAAGGAGCAGTGGGTACCTTTTGTAACGAATGGTGTTTTATCATCCATTGAATTATTAAAAGATACTGTTCATAAAGAAATTACCGTTATTCCCGCTACCAAACATGTAAGGTCCGCAACCATCTTTTCTCAACCTTCCGACTCGCTGTTTAAACCAATGATGTACAGGAGTGATAATTTTTTTGCGGAACAAATTTTACTGATGGTTTCCGATGAAAAATTAGGTGTAATGAATGACGCGGCAATCATCGACACAATACTCGCTACCGATTTAAAAGATCTACCACAGAAGCCGGTTTGGGTGGATGGCAGTGGGTTAAGCCGTTATAATCTCTTTACTCCCCAGGATTTTGTATGGATACTTAACAAAATGAGAACGGAGTTTGGGATGGAAAGATTAAAAACAATCTTTCCGGGTGCAGATGCGGGAACGCTGCTTCATTACTTCGCAGGCGATGGTGGATATATCTTTGCTAAAACAGGATCGCTTAGCGGGCAAATAGCATTAAGCGGTTTTCTTATAACCTCAAAGAATAAATTGTTTATTTTTTCTATCCTGGTAAACAATCACCAGGGTAGTGCTACGGCTGTCAGGAGAGCAGTTGAAAAATTCATAAGTGACATTCGTCTTAAATATTAATCCGCCTTTATTTACAAACTGTTGACCGCAAATTCGCGTCGAAATGAAAGACATCTTTAGTAGCAAAAACGCGTAGAAACCCTATTGTTTCCCATTATTGTAAATATTATTTTGTGGTCCGTCATCTTATTTCCATCCTCAACCAAAACAAATGAGAAAATTTATAACATTATTGGTGATCGCTTCAGCAATTGCCTCCTGTAACGACAAAACAACTGATACGGAAGCAACCAAAACAGTAATAAGTAAAACAGAAAGTATATCAGATACCACCACCGTTAACTATGCTTATACCATTGAGCATCCCGATCAGTGGGAGACAGGGTCTAAATCGAATACAGAGATGGTTTTAAAAACCCTGAAAGCATTCGAAAACGGCAATATGGATGACGCCGTAAAAGACTTCGCTGACTCTGTCAAATTGGAATTTGACAATTTTGAAGCGAAAATGAGTAAGGATAGCTTAATGGCATTTTTCAAACGCGAAAGAATCGGAATCAAAAACATGAGAATAGTAATGGATGATTTCGAATCGGTAAAATCAAAAGTAGAACCAAAAGAGTATGTGTCTCTTTGGTACAAACAAATCTGGCAGGATCAAAAAGGTAAGACAGATTCAATAGAATGTATGGATGACCTGGAAATTAAAAACGGCAAAATTGTCCTCCTTAGTGAAAAGATCCGACACTATCCGGCAAAAAAAATGTAGTACACCCCGGCCTGACTTTTCTTGTTAATTGTTTAATAATGTACCCAACGGTATACCACCCTCGTGGTATATATATTGCTGGGCAGAATTAAATCCTATATATGAAACAGCCTCATTCCCACTATATAACTTAACCCAAGTTGGTAATAATTAAGAAGTTAATCATGCAACTTTTTAAAGTTATCTCACCTGGTGTTTGAATGCTCAATTCATGAGAGACTTTTATATAACTTCTGTTAATAACCATTGTAATGATCCGAAGGCTGAAGCACAAATTTTCGGTTTATTTTTGTTAATAAAAGGAGCTTCGTTCGATAATATAACTTCGGTCTTTGTTGATTTTTTAATAACCCAAGGCTTCAGCCTTGGGAAACAGGCAGATTTTTCGATGGGCTTTAGCCCAAGCTTCTCGCCCGTACTAGCGCTTCAGGAGGTGGCCAGCGCTTGGGCTAAAGCCCAAAAAGCATTCTTCTAACCCCCGGCATAAATGCCGGAGTTATTTAAAACCGTATCTTCTTCATCTTTTTATCTAACTAAAAATTTGTCTATTGAAAAACAGAATTCCAAATTTTTAAAAGTTATTTAAATGGTGATATTGGCCTACTAATCGATTACTCATACCTGAGCTATACACGAAACAGCTTCTCCAAATAATCTTTCTTAAACTCTATAAACGTGGGATGACCCGCCGCGGTAACATTTGGCGTATCACACTGGAATAATTCTTCCACCAACAATTTCATTTCTTTCGAACCCAACATCTTTCCTGGCCTAACCGCATTTTGCGTAGCCACTGAACGGATCAGTTTTTCGCGTTTTGAAAATTTTATATCATTACTGAAATGTTTGTACTGTTCCAGCAGGTTTTCAATAGCGAATTTTTCATTTCCCTGAACTAAATCCGCGGGTGTTCCCTGGATGACAAAACTATTGTTTCCAAAAAGCTCTACCAGGTAACCAAGATGATTAAGATCTGGTAGAAGTTCCTGCAGCAATAAAGCATCCTGCGGTGAAAGCTGTAGCGTTGCAGGGAAGAGGCTTCTTTGACTGGCAACTGATTGTCCCTGGATGGCAGTACAATAACGCTCATACAGGATACGTTCGTGCGCTGCTTGCTGATGGATCAACAAGTAACCTGCTTCAGATGGTGCAATAATATATGTATTCAGTAACTGTGTGAGTAAGGTATTTTCCGAAAGCTTACCAGCCGGACTCTTATAAGATCCTGACATTAAAGAATTAAAAGTAGCATTCGACTCTTTTTCATTCGATGAATTATCCGGAAGGTTAGTCAATTCCTTTGCGGGGCTCTCATAAAAATCTTTCCAGTGTTTTAATTCACTTTTATCCGCTTCAATAAAATGAGCCTGGTTTTTTTTTGAGAATGTTTTAAACAGGTTAGAAGAAAGGGCCGCTTCCTGGTTCTGTTCTGTAAAAGGTTTGCTTACTGCTTCCAGTTGCTGGATATTGGCATCCAGGTCAAATTCTAGTGTTGGTGTGATGCTGAACTGGGCCAACGCGTGTTTTACCGCGGCCTGAACAAAAGCATAGATTATTTTTTCGTCTTCAAATTTTATTTCTTGTTTGGTTGGATGCACGTTTACATCGATCTGCGTGGGATCGAGGTCAATAAACAATACATACATTGGAAAGCTGTCAGAAGGGAGCATCTGCTGGTAAGCGCTCATCAACGCATGGTTGAGGTAAGCGCTTTTGATAAACCGGTTGTTGACAAACAAATATTGATCACCCCGGGTTTTTTTGGCCGTTTCTGGTTTACCAACAAAACCATAAATGTTCAGATAATCCGTATTTTCATTTACTGCCACCAGTTTCGAATTGTACTGGCTGCCTAAAAGCTGAACGATTCGTTGTTTCAGCGTACCTTTTTCCAAATGAAAAATTTGCTGGCCATTGCTGTTCAGGGAGAAAAATAAAGACGGGAAGGCCAATGATACTCTAATAAACTCATCAATGATATGCCTCATTTCGGAGGCATTACTTTTCAGGAAATTTCGCCGGGCAGGAACGTTAAAAAATAAATTCTTCATGGCGATGCTCGTGCCCACGGGAGCCGCCAGGGGTTCCTGTTTAATTACCATGCTGTTTTCTATTTCAATGTAGGTGCCGGTTTCATCTTCGGTCCTTTTTGTTTTTAATTCCACCTGGGCCACCGCAGCGATGGAAGCAAGGGCTTCACCCCTGAACCCCATGGTGCGAATATGAAAAAGGTCATCAATTTTTTTAATCTTGGAAGTCGCATGGCGTTCAAAACACATGCGGGCATCCGTTTCGCTCATTCCTTTGCCATTATCCATTACCTGTATCAAAGCCTTGCCTGCATCGTTTACAATTAACCTGATTTCGGTAGCTCCGGCATCTATGGCATTTTCCATTAATTCCTTAACGGCACTGGCAGGTCGTTGTATTACTTCCCCGGCAGCTATCTGGTTCGCAATATTATCTGGTAGTAGATGAATGATATCGGGCAAATCTGTATTCTTTACGGCAAAAATAAAGGTTCTGCAGGGTTTCTTTAAATCATTTATATTTTAACGTATGCGGGAAATGAAAACCTGATTTGAGCGTTTTAGAGGATATCCATGTCCTATGAAGCAATGTTTTTATGTCTTATTTGTAAGTTTTTTCGCTGTATTCTGCAATAAACAGGAAAGCCAGCCTGTTGAAATGAATGATGATTTACAGTTCACCGATCAAAAAAGCACGATATTCTATCTCATAAAAAAAGGCAATCATTACTGCGAGCAGAATCAACCACAGTTAATGAACCGCAATAGCATGTCTGCGAAAGTTACATTCGACAGCTCTGCTATTTATACTTCAACAGATGCCGGAAACCAGCGAGATGTTAATAAACTTATAGGTTTTTCTGATTGTGGTAATGATCATCAACAAAATAGTGCGAGGCTGGGATGGTTGTGGGATAATAATAAATTGGTACTGTATGCCTATGCTTATAACCAGAAAGCAAGGATTATCAAGACCCTTGGCAATTTCGATCTTAACAAAACTATAAATTGCTCTATAAAGGCAGAAAAAAATTATTATTACTTTAAAGCGGACAGTCATAAAGACTCGATTCCACGGTATTGCGCTGATTTTAAAGACTACCGTTATAAACTATTCCCTTATTTTGGTGGTGATGAGACTGCGCCTCATGAAATTACTATTTTGATAGAAGAGGATTAAGCAGCCATCGTTCATATCTCTTCATTTCTTCTTAATTTGTGCGTTAAAATATTCAAGGTCTAATTATTTATCATGAAGAAATTCCTGGTCCTGCTTCTAACGTTAACCCGTACTCATTCTTTTTCACAGACAATTTCCGATTTAGCCCCTCAACATTGGGTGGATAGTGTGTTCAATTCATTAACTGAAGATCAGCGAATCGGCCAGCTTATGGTAGTTCGATTGTCAGCGAAAAACACTAATGGAGTAGTTTGGTATGATAAGGAAGTAACTAACAATATCAAAAACTTTAATATCGGCGCTATCTGCCTGTTCCAGGGAAACCCGGTGAAACAAGCGGAGTTGATTAATTATTTTCAAAGTATTGCTAAAACACCATTGATGGTATGTGTTGATGGTGAATGGGGGCTTGGGATGCGCTTTGATAGTGTGGCCAATTTTCCATTTCAGCTTACCATGGGTGCAATGCCGGATGCGAGTGTCGCTTATAAAGTTGGTAGCGCCATTGGCGAGCAATGCCGGCGCATAGGCATACATGTTAATTATGCACCGGTTGTTGATATTAACAATAACCCGGATAACCCCGTCATTAATTTTCGTTCTTTTGGCGAAGACAAATACAAGGTAGCCCTGTTCGGTATTCAAATGATGAAGGGTATGCAGGATATCGGCGTAATGGCTTGTGCCAAACATTTTCCTGGCCATGGTGATGTGTCGGTAGACTCACACCTGGATCTTCCGGTTATCAACAAAAGCCGGAGAAGCCTGGATTCACTGGAATTATATCCTTTCCGTGAAATTTTCAAAGCCGGCATAGGAAGTGTTATGATCGCGCATTTGTCTATCCCTGCTATTGATTCCTCAGCTCATCGGCCGAGTTCGCTTTCTTACAACATCATTACAAAATTGATGAAGAACGAGCTGGGTTACCAGGGACTTTCCTTTACCGATGCGCTGGAAATGCAGGGAGTAAAGAAATTTTATCCGGATGGCGATGCCGCCGTTGAATCGATCATCGCGGGCAACGATATGTTATGCCTGCCAGGCGACATACCCGTCAGCATTCAAAAAATAAAACAAGCAATTAAAGACAAGAGATTAACATGGGACAATATCAATACCAAAGTAAAACGAGTGTTACTGGCGAAATATCAATATGTGGTGCCTAATATCCAACCAATAAACACTATTAATATTACCCGTGAACTTAATACTAAAATTCCCGCACTTCGTCGCCTGGTTGCTGATAACGCCATTACCCTGGTACGCAATGACGACCAGGCTGTATTTCCATTACCGGTAAGTCAAAATAATAAAATAGCATATGTAGGTATTGGCATAACCAGCGATAACGCTTTTGCTTCCCGTATGAAAACAGATTACAATGCGGATGTTTATTATTTTAACTATCATAGCGATGCCAGCCGGATTATTTCCATGATGGAACTTCTTAAAAAAAGGTATGATGCGGTAGTGGTTGGTGTTCATAATTATACAAGATATCCCGCAAACAATTTCGGCATCTCTGCATCGGCCATTAAACTATTGCAGCAAATACAGCAGAATACCAAGAGTCTTACTTTCTTTTTTGGCAATCCTTACGCTATCAAAAATAGTTGCGATGCAAGAAATGTTATTGCATGTTACGAAGATGACGATGTATTTCAGAATGCCGCCGTTGATATATTGGAAGGGTTAAAACTACCCAAGGGTAAACTACCGGTAACAGTATGCGAAAAATTTAAATTTGGAACGGGGATAGTGCAGAACAATGAAATGAGATTTGAACAGCCGGCCAGCCTTGGTTTTAACGAATTAAAACTGCAGGAAATAGATTCATTGGCCAATGATGCCATAGACAAACATGCTTTTCCGGGTTGCCTGGTGCTGGTAGCTAAAGATGGTAAAATAGCTTACGAAAAATCATTCGGATATTCTACATATGATAGCGTAGAGCTCGTTAACAATGAGAGTATTTTTGATATGGCATCGGTAACGAAAATATTTGCCACTACCCTTTCCGTAATGAAATTAAGAGATGAAGGCAAACTGGATATTGAAAAAAAACTTGGTGATTATTTACCGTGGGTAAGGGGTACTAACAAGGAACATCTACCCTTAAAAGAAATCCTTCTACACCAGGCGGGACTAAATGCTTTTATTCCATTTTATAAAGAAACGATCGATTCCTCCAAGGGAGGACTGGCCTTATACACCATCTACTCAGAGAAACCTGTTCATAGTCATTCGATAAGGGTGGCAGAGGGAATGTACATAAGAAATGATTGGGAGGATACGATGTATAACAGAATTCTTCAAAGCCGCCTGGGACCTGAAGGAAATTATATTTACAGCGACAATGATTTCATATTTCTGGGGAAAGTAGTGGAAGCCATTTCAGGCAAAACCCTCGATCAGTACGCAAAGGATGAGTTTTATGACAAGCTGAACCTGGCATCCACCGGTTTTAAACCAAGGGAACGGTTCCCTTTAAGCCGTATTATACCAACGGAGTTTGAAGTGAGTTTCCGTAACCAGTTATTACGGGGAGATGTACATGATCCCGGCGCTGCCATGTTTGGTGGAGTGTCGGGGCATGCCGGTTTATTCAGTACGGGGTATGATCTTGCTGTACTGGCTCAGATGCTGTTGAATCATGGCAGTTTTAATGGCCAGCAATTCATTCAAAAGCAAACTATTGATCTTTTTTCTGCTTACCAGAGTGCGTTTAGCAGGCGTGGATATGGGTTCGATAAACCCGAAAAAGATAATGCCACCCGCAAAGACCCTTATCCCTGTTTATCTGCCTCACCTCTTACTATTGGCCACACAGGTTATACAGGCACCTGCGTATGGATAGATCCTGCATACAACCTGGTTTTTATCTTCCTGTCTAACCGCGTCAATCCCTTTGGGGGTGTGAATACTAAAATAAGCACCCTGAACGTGCGTCGGAATATCCAGGAAACTGTTTATAAATCGTTGGGATTTTGATAAGCCACTAGCTATCAGCTGTCAGCCGTCAGCTAATAGCAAACCAAACGGGTACTAACGACCCCCGACCTCACGAACTTTAACTAATCAAACCCTTACTCTTTCCCATCCTTTTTTCTACCTTTGCCCACCCTCAAGTGGTAGGGTTCCTAAACATTAAACGGTGAACGTTAAACTTTAAACTATTTATCATGCCCGGTTATGAATTTTTTGGTGAAGAAGAAAGAAAGGAAGTGAACGATGTATTGGAAACAGGTATCCTGATGCGTTATGGCTTTGATGGCCCCCGGAAAGGTATCTGGAAAGCGAAGGAACTGGAAAAAGCTATTTGCGAAACTTTTAGGTGCGGTCATGCCCAGCTTACTGCCAACGGAACTGCCGCATTAACCACGGCACTGGCTGTGTTAAATATAGGTGCAGGCGATGAGGTAATCATGCCGGCGTTTACTTTCGTGGCGAGTTTTGAAGCCGTTTTATCGGTAGGTGCAACTCCGGTATTGGTTGATATTGACGAAACGCTTACGCTGAACCCTGCCGCTGTACGTGCCGCCATTACTCCGAGAACGAAATGTATTATGCCCGTGCATATGTGCGGAAGCATGGCCGATTTAGATGCACTTGCTGCCATTTGTAAAGAACACCAACTCGTGTTGCTGGAAGATGCCTGCCAAAGCATTGGTGCCAGCTATAAAGGCAAAATGGTGGGTACCATTGGAGATGCCGGCACATTCTCTTTCGATTTCGTTAAAACAATTACCTGCGGGGAAGGCGGTGTGGTAATGACTAATTCAGAAGATACCTATTTGAAATTAGATGGTTACACGGATCATGGCCATGATCATAAAGGAGTAGATCGCGGAGCGGACCTTCATCCCTTTATTGGTTACAATTTTCGTATTTCAGAATTGCATGCGGCGGTAGGACTGGCACAGATTCGCAAGTTGAGCCAGTTTCTTTCCATACAACGTAATAATTATAAATTACTCAGGAGCTACCTGCAACAAGTCCGCGAAGTTAGTTTCCGTATCGTTCCTGATGAGGCGGGCGATAGTTGTTCCTTCTTAAGCTGGTTTCTGCCTTCGGAAGAAATAACAAAAGGCGTTGTGGAAGAGTTGAAGGCACAGGGAATTATGGCCGGCAATTTTTATTGGTATGTTAATAACTGGCATTATATCAGCAAATGGGATCATTTAAAAAATGCAGTATCGTTAAATAACCTCCCTGATACCGTTATACAATCTTTGAGATCCAATCTGGATAAGTCTTTTGCAGCAAGTGATGCTATTATGAGCCGCTGTGTGTCAACTGCGATTGGCTTAGGATGGACGGAAGAGCAGATAAAGGATAAAGGAAGTAAAATGGTAGCGGTCATTAAAAAAGTACTGCAGCGTCAACCGGTAACGGCCTGATATCGTTGGCTAAAATGATTTTGATAATAGATCCCTTCGATACCAGAGGGATTTTTAGTTTTTTTCTTACGTTATAACTCGTATTAAATATTCTCCCGCATTGCGTTATTAACGAACAACATGCCTACTTTCCTTCTAGTTTATTACAATATTCCAGGGAACCCAGCCTGAATCGAAGCGGAATTCTGGTTGTTTTCTCTAATTGCAATTCTTTCTGACAAAAAAATCCCAAATGCTTCGTATAATAATCAGGTAAAATGATAAGGCTACTATAAAATGCCTGGTTGGAAGATTTGATTAATATACTTACCCCTGGTTTTTCAGTCCCACTACCAAGAGAGGATTTACTTATTAATGTATTGATTTTCAAATGCTGTGATGGTGGTAACCCTGTAAATGACTGCTGGGAAAAACTTTTTTCAAATATCAAAACCAATAAAACAACAATAATTATAATTCTCCGTTTCATTTGCTCATGCCGATTTGTATGTAAATTACGGCTTGATTTTTGTAGAACGCCGCTTTTTTTTAAAAATTATTGAATGACAGGAGAATAAACATTTATAGACGACATGTCACTGAGTCAAAGTTTACAACAAAGACTATTACAAAAATTATCGCCCCAGCAAATTCAACTAATGAAACTGTTGCAGGTGCCTACGGCCAACCTTGAGGAACGGATTAAAGAGGAACTAGAAGAAAATCCAGCCCTTGAACAAAGTGAAGAGGACCATGAAGAAAATTTCGAAGACAAAGATGAGATTGATTCATCGGATGATGATCATGAAATGGATGGAGGCGAGGATGAATATGGAAATCTGGATATAAGTGATTATGTGGCCGATGGAGATGACGAAGTGGGAGATTATAAACTCCGCGATGATAATTATCCTGAAATTGATGAAAATAAAGTTATTCCCTACCGGGTTGAAACTACTTTTCACGATATATTGGCAGACCAGTTAGGTATGTTGAAATTAGATGAACGTACCCGCAAGGTCGCGGAACAGATAGTGGGTAGCATAGATGATGATGGCTATCTTCGAAGAGAAACTACTTCCATCCAGGATGACCTTGCTTTCCGGCAAAATGTGGAAGTATCAGAACAGGAAATCGAAGATCTGATTCATAAAATACAACAGTTTGATCCACCGGGCGTATGTGCCCGTAACCTGCAGGAATGTTTGTTGTTGCAGTTGCAACGCAAATTAAAAGAAAGTAAGTCTGTGGTCACAGCAATCGAAGTACTTTCAGACTACTTCGATGAATTCACCAAAAAACATTATGATAAAATTCAACGGGGACTGGGATTATCTGACGAGAGACTTAAAGAAGTTATTAACCAGATAATAAAGCTTAATCCCAAACCGGGGGGCAATATTGGTGAAGTGAACAAAGGAGAGAGTTACGTGATACCTGATTTTTTTGTAATGAATAATGCAGGTAAGCTGGAAATAACCCTGAACTCAAAAAATGCTCCGGACCTGCGCATCAGCGAGGGATACCGCGATATGCTTCGTGATTATGACCGGGGAAGCAAAAAGGATAAGCGACAGAAAGAAGCAGTTATTTTCATCAAACAAAAAATAGATGCGGCAAAATGGTTCATTGATGCCATCAAACAACGGCAGCATACATTATTGAGTACTATGGAAACCATCCTCGATTACCAATATGAATTTTTTCTTACCGGAGATGAGACTACGATGCGCCCTATGATCCTTAAAGACATAGCTGAAAGAACTAACCTGGATATCTCTACAGTGAGCAGGGTGGCTAATAGTAAATTTGTGCAAACCGAATTTGGCACCTATCGTCTAAAATTCTTTTTTAGCGAATCACTTAGTACCGATAGCGGCGAAGAAGTATCAACCCGGGAAGTGAAAAAAATATTGAGCAATATGGTAGAGGCGGAAAGTAAAAAGAAACCTCTGAGTGATGAACGATTAACGGAGTTATTGCAGGAAAAAGGTTATAATATTGCGCGACGCACCGTAGCAAAATACCGCGAACAGTTAAACATACCTGTGGCCAGGCTTAGAAAAGAACTTTAAGTACATGATGGAGAAAGAAATAACGCCAACCGGAGAGATTGATATTTTTAAAAACGGGTATCCCCGGGCACCCGAACTTGCTCGTGTTAAAAAAGATCAGCCGGTTACAATTCGATACTTCGCCTATTTTATATCATTTATTTTTCATCCTCTATTTATACCCGGCTATATTGCAGCGTTCCTTTTATTTATACATCCTTATGTATTTTCCGGGTTTAATGAGAAATTGAGGGTACTGCGTTTTATTTCGGTTGTATTGCTTACCGCTTTTTTCCCCGCCTTCGTTGTTTTATTATTAAGGCAACTGAAACTTATTCAAAGCATCTTCCTTGCAACTCAAAGAGACAGGATAATTCCTTATATCTCCGCGATGTTTTTTTATTTCTGGATATTTTATGTTTCCCGGAACTTAGCGGATAGTCCACCAATTTTTGTGACGCTTCTTTTGGGTGTTTTTATCGCATCCATTGCAGCTTTGATGGCAAATATCTATTTCAAAGTAAGTATGCACGCAATTGCAATGGGTGGAATGGTTTGTTTTTTTATATTACTGGCCATGCAGGGAACTTTTTCGATGGGAATTTATTTGTCTGCCGCCATATTTATAGCCGGTCTCGTTTGCACTTGCCGGTTACTCGTTTCCGATCATTTCCCCTTTGAAGTATACGCAGGCTTTTTGTTGGGAGTTATAAGTCAAAGCATCGCCACCTGGTTTGTATAAATCAGCAAGATGGTGAAATAACCTGGATATCAATCCTAAAATCAATCCAGCCTAAAAATACTGGTCTAGCTGTTTAATATCTGCGACTGTTTAATGTACTTTTGAGTTGGATGGTAAATAAAAAGACAACTGCCATTTTTTATGGCATTAATAACCATGTCAGATTCCTGAGAAGGTACGGCAGGGCAACCATAACTTCTGCCACAGGCATTATTTGAGTTAACAAAAACATCACCTACATAACCTGATCCATGAACCACGATATTCCTTCGGATGGCTTTGTCATTAAATCCCTGTTCAACTCCCTGTATTTTCAACGACAGTCCATGTCCGCCCAGGTAAGTATCGCGGGTTACATAAAACCCCAGGCTACTTTTTAATGTGTTGGGATTATTGGAAAAGGTCTTCGCAAATTCAGATCCCGAATTTTTACCATGAGCCACATACGTATTAAGAATCAGTTTTTTATTCTCTATATCGATGATGTATAAACGCTTATTTTTTGATGACTGGCTAAAATCGCAAATGGATAAAATATCCTTGTTAGGTAATAATCCTTTTCGTTGCAAATAACTATACCCTTTTAAAGCATATTCCAGTGTTTTTTTACTGAGGCCCATACTGTCAAGATGAATAGAATCATTAAGTATAGCTGCTTCAGCAGCCACTGCTGCGGAAGAAGAAAGATTAATAACTGATATAACAGAGGCAATATACGCAGGTTTAACAACCGCCTTGGTTTTACCATTGATTAAAAATGGAAATGCAGTTAATAAAAAAACAAAACAACCTATTTTCCCTGATAAAATAATTCTTCTCATTGGTATATTCATTTTCACTGTTATAAACGTAAAATAAGGAAAAAAAGTATAACTACCAACGTTTCACCAGGTAGCAGAACAGTGATAGAGGAACAGGTGCCGGGTTTAAAGGTTGGAAGATTTTCTTAAAATTAAGTTAAAGACTGATATGAGAATTTATACCTGTTTAATAGTTGACGGTTGTTTAGTGAATTCAGTTGAATAGATTCTGAGTAACAACAAGAATAAGGAAATGAGTAAAGGTCCAAATATGAGTCCTATAAAACCAAAAAGGCTTAACCCCGCAAAAACGCCTAAAACAGTAACAAGTGGATGAATGTCACCTATTTTTTTTGAGAGTGTAATTCGAAACACGTTATCTACCAGGCCAATTATTCCAAATCCATACATTAACATAAGAACGCCTCTCCAGTTTTCGCCCTGCGCAAAAAATATGACCGACAATGGTATATACGCCATCGCTGCACCCACAATGGGCAACATGGCCGTAACGCAGGTAACCACAAACCAGAAGATGGGTTGGTCAACACCAATAATAAAATAACCAATCAATCCTACTACGCCTTGCAGGAAGGCGATGAGCGGAATTCCAATGGCATTTGACAATACAATATTATTTACCTCCCTGCCTACCTTGTTGGTATTATCCTCATTCATAGGAATAACGTCACTGATCACCCGCTCCATTTTTCTGCCGTTCACCAACATGAAATACATAATGAAATACATAATAGCAATGGAGGTAATGGTGTTGAGAGTGGCTCCTAAAACAGACGGGATATTCGTTGCCAGGAAACTGGTTATCGCTCCATAATTTTTTTCGCTGAATATTTCGAAACCAACTCTTTTTCCCAATGTCTCCATCAACGGTTTTATTTTTGAAATAGCTTCCTGGGAATGCTGAATAGCGAAGGTGATTCGGGGTGTCATCAAATTCACCACCATCCATATAGGAACCATGATCACTATAAAGGAGGTTATCATCAGCAGGCAAGCCGCAGCACCGGGTTTCCATTTTCTTGCATAGACCATTCGGAACATCCATTTGCGCATCAGCACATAAAAAGTTAAGGCACCCAGGAAAGCCGGAATAAAATTCTTCAGCTCATTAAATATTATGTATCCAAGTAGCAGTAGTATAACAATAAAAGATACCTGTCGAAGTTTAGAAGCGTCAATGTAATTATTCATATCCACAAGTTAAGAGATTAAGCTAAAAAGGAATCAGTCTGCCGAAGGCAATTTAAATTTTTACTAGCTTCCATTTACCTTTCCGGAAAATAATAATGCCAACAATAGTGATCAACGTTTCAGTAATTACGATTGCAAAAAACACACCTGTCGGGCCCAGGTCGAGCGATATTGCCAGCATATATGCCAGGGGAATCTGGAATGTCCAGAAACCGAACAGGTTGATCCATGTAGGTGTTTTTGTATCTCCTGCACCATTAAACGAACTTGTAATAACCATTCCCACCCCGAAGAAAATATAGCCGAAACTGATGATACGAAGCGCTTGTGATGCTATTATTTCAACTTCTTTATCGTTATTCATAAACCTGATTATTTGTTCTGAGAATAAAAGAATTATTACGGAAACAAAAATCATAAACAGTGCATTATATTTTGCTGCTTTCCACACTGATTGCTCCGCCCGGTCAGGTTTACCGGCCCCCAGGTTTTGCCCAACAAGTGTTGCCGCCGCGTTGCTTAATCCCCAAGCGGGAAGAATAAAAAACATGATGATACGTAAGGCAACGGTATATCCTGCAATGGCGGCACTGCCGAAGCGTGCCACTATTTTTGCCAGTACGATCCAACTGGCGGAAGCAATAAGGAACTGAAAAGTGGCCGTCCAGGCTATGGATAATACGGAACGTATAATCTTCATATCGGGCTGCAGGTGCTTCCAGCCGATTTTGATAATCCTTTTACCGCTGAATAAATGGAACAACTGGTAACAAACTCCGAATCCCCGGCCAAACGTAGTGGCAAGAGCCGCACCCGTTAAACCGAATCCCTGGAAGGGGCCCAGGCCGTAAATCAATAACGGGCAAAGTATGATATTACAAATATTGGCAATCCATAAAGAACGCATGGCTATTGATGCATCACCAGCGCCACGAAAAATTCCATTAATCAGGAATAATAAAATGATGACAATATTACTACCAAATATTATCTGCGTATATGTTGAACCGACTTCCACTATCTCTGCAGATGCTCCCATTAATTGCAATATGTTTTTTGAGAAAAACACTCCCGCGATGCTGATCAGAACGCTGATAATAACAGATAAAAGAACGGCCTGCATGCCTGCTTTCGCGGCTTCTTCCGGATTTTTTTCGCCAATACGCCTTGATACAAGGGCTGTTGCAGCCATACTTAAACCAATAGCCAGTGAATAAACGATGGCTAATACCGACTCTGTTAATCCTACGGTTGAAACAGCGTCTTTGCCTAATTTCCCCACAAAAAATATATCTACTACGGCAAAAACCGATTCCATTACCATTTCCAATACCATGGGTATGGCTAACATAAACAGTGCTTTACGAAGACTTCCTTCTGTATAATCTTGCTCTTCGCCTTTAATGGCACGTTTTAAAAATGAAAAAATTGTTGAAACCCCTAATTGGGTGTGTTGATTAGAAGACATTGAAATACTAAGTTTAAATATAATAACTAGAAGGGAAAGTAGTTATACTACTGATTTTTTAAAACAGAGAGATTCTGTAAGTAACAGAATCAACTTAGAATTTCATAAACTAACTTTTAAGAAGTGTAAAGATTATAAATATTTGCAAGGAATGCAATTTATTCTATAATAATATTTTTAACCCGTTAAAAGTGATCTACAGTTTTTTGGAATGAATGCTATTTCGCACCGTTTAAAATAATCTTATATAAGTTCTCCTATCTTTACAATAACCACTTCTCACCTTTTAAAATATGAGTACCTACGAAGAGGAAATATCGCAAGAATTAAAACGCTGGCAAAAACAAATGGTAAGCAAACCTTCCGGTATGAACAAGCTGGCTGCGAAAATTCAAACCAGATTGAACAGATGGATACCCGAAAAAGTGCATAAGGCCATCACCACAACTATTAAACAGATGGTAAGGGCGGTTTTGTTTGGAGCAAAACTTACTACGAAGGAAGTTCAAACGGACAAAAACCTCGAAATTCGTGAAGCTATTATCCAGGAAAGGATTAATTTTTATAAAAAAACGGCAGCCGCAGAAGGAGGTATCACCGGTGCCGGCGGCATATTACTGGGGCTGGCTGATTTTCCAATTTTAATGGGAATTAAATTAAAACTACTTTTTGAAATCGCTGTTATTTATGGATATTCGGTAAAGGACTATAAGGAACGCATTTATATTTTGTACATTTTTCAACTGGCTTTTTCGAGCCACGAAAAACGCAAGGAAGTATACTTGCGGATGTTAAATTGGGAGAAAGATTATATAAATTTACCGGAAGATATCAATGAGTTCGATTGGAGAACCTTTCAACAGGAGTATAGAGATTATATCGACCTGGCAAAAATGGCACAGCTGATACCCATCATAGGGGCACCTGTAGGAGCGGTGGTTAATTATGGCCTCATCAAAAAATTGGGAAAAACTGCGATGAACGCTTACCGCATGCGCGAACCCGCTATCGAAAAAAGAATACTACTGAGGGAGTAATTTTTTCATCAGATGAAAATTCGCGTGCCCGAAAAACTCTCCCTGAATTCTTTCGGGGTGCAACCTTTCCTTTTTTTAAATATCCGGTTAAAGTTGGATATATTATTAAACCCGCAATGGTAGGCTATTTCTGCAATAGACTGGGTAGTATCTATTAACATCCTGGATGCATGTCCTAAACGGATCTCGGCAAGACTGTCTATAAATGTATTACCTGTACGTGATTTAAAAAAGCGACTAAAGGATACTTCCGACATACTAGAGATCCGCGAAACTTCTCCCAGGGAAACTGTTTTGTCAAAATTGCGATTCATATATTCGAAAGTTTTCTCAATACGGCGACTGTTATAGGTATATTCAACCGGGTTGAAAGTAGAATCAGACAAAATGCGCATATTCCTCGACGTTGACAGGTCGTGCAGTATCGACATTAATTCCAGAACAGAATCAAATCCACGTTTTTGATTAAGCGCTATAATTCTTGGTGATAATTGCTGAGTAGTTTCCTTAGAAAATAGAATACCGCGGGAGGATTTTTCAAACATTGAACGGATAAAGCTCAACTGGTTGCGGCGTAAAAAGGTTTCATCAAAAAGATCTTTATGAAACTGAATGGTAATCTCCCTAATATCGTCGCTTTTACAGTTGTGAGTGAACCAGGCATGTTGCAGGTTTGCCCCAACAAGCACGAGCTCAATTTCATCAATCTCTTCCATATGATCTCCCGCCACTCGTTTAGCACCCTTTGCATTCTGGACGAAATTTAATTCAAATTCTTCATGGTTATGCAAAGGGAAATTAAAGTCCGTTTTTGTTCGAGAAAAAATGGTAAAGCAATCAGATTGGGTTAGCGGAGTAATCTCCCTCAAAATATTCTTTTTCATCATATTGCAAACAAGAGTAATGAATAAGGAGTTGAAGCTGCTGTACCGTTTTACATTTGTAAATTAAGTATCAATGCAATCTTAAGCAAGTTAAAAGAATTATTCCAATTAATCCGCTTAAAATCAAAATTATAATGGAATAGATCAAAACTGACGTTTCGATTTAGTATAAACAAAAGATAAAATAGTATTGATTATTAACTGTTAACTGGTGTACGTTTGAATAATTTCTTTTAGTAGGGTAAAACTATTGTAGATATACATGCATAATTTTAGAGGGGTTACAACATTGTCTTTACGTGGTACAACTATTTAGAGGGTATTCTTAAAATGGGACGGGTAAAGATTTATAGAAACGAACGCTTAAACCATTGCATGAAATTACAATTCATTGATGTTACCATCATTTTACTCTACCTGGTTTTAATGGTTTCATTAGGTTTTTGGTTTCGCAAGAAAGCGCAAAAGAATAAAGAAAGCTATCTGATGGGTAGAAAATCATTGCCCTGGTAGATGCTTGGTATGAGTGATGCTTCCGATATGTTCGATATCAGTGGAACCATGCGGATGGTGTCTTTGTGTTTTGTATATGGGAGGAAGAGTATATGGATTCCCTGGTTATGGCCCGTATTCAACCAGGTAATCATGATGATGTTTTTATCGAAATGGGCACAGGCTTATAGTGTAAACGATATTTATTTCAAGTACATTAACCCGCAGGCGTCGAACAGGAAAGTAATATCCGTGAATTATATAGTGGGAAAACGGTTAGTTACAGTAGGCGTAGTGCTGGGGTTTTCACCAAAAATATAAATAGTATTCTTCAATGGATAGTGAGTGCTTTATACGGTGGATATATTGCATCTAATATGCTGAAGTGGTATTGGTGGCGTTTTAATGCTAATGGTTTTTTCTGGGGATGATGAGTGGCATCGTAGCAGCATTTATGAAAGTAATATAATACCACGGTTAACAGTAAATAAAAACGTTCGATAATATTGGAACTAAAATAAAAAACAATGCAAACAAGATTTGAAAAAAGATTGCAATCCCTTCAATCATCTCACAAGGAATTAATATACAGAGCTAACAAAAAAATGGAATCAGATAATGGAATATACAACCGGTATATTTACCCGGTATTAACGGCCCAGCATACTCCAAACTTCTGGCGATACGATCTGAATTATGAAACCAATCCTTACCTGATGGAAAGGTTTGGTATTAATGCCGTATTAAACGCAGGAGCTATAAAACTGAACGGCAGGTTCCTTGTTGTTGCAAGGGTAGAAGGGAATGACAGGAAATCATTTTTTGCGGTAGCAGAGAGTCCCAATGGTATTGACAATTTTGAATTTTGGGACTACCCGGTGACTATACCGGAGATAAGCGAATCGGATATAAATATATATGACATGCGCATTGTACAACACGAGGATGGATGGTTATACGGCATCTTTTGCACCGAACGACGGGATCCGGCCGCACACCAGGGCGACCAGTCAGCTGCCATCGCGCAATGTGGTATTGCCAGGACCAGGGATCTCAAAAGCTGGGAACGCCTGGCAGACCTGAAAACGCCTTCTCCTCAACAACGTAATGTAGTTTTACATCCTGAATTCGTACATGGCAAATATGCTTTTTATACCCGCCCACAGGATAGCTTCATCGAGGCAGGTAAAGGCGGAGGCATTGGATTTGGATTAAGCGACTCAATCATTGATGCATCTGTCGAAGAAGAAGTAATCCTTGATCAAAAACTGTATCATACCGTATATGAATTTAAAAATGGACTGGGACCAGCGCCGCTTAAAACAAAGTATGGATGGCTGCACCTGGCTCATGGTGTCAGAAACACGGCTGCTGGTTTACGCTACGTGCTCTACATGTTCATGACCGACCTGAAAAACCTTACATCCGTAATTTACAAACCGGCAGGGTATCTTATTGCTCCTGAAGGAGATGAACGAGTGGGAGATGTGTCTAATGTTGTTTTTTGTAATGGCTGGATATTGGGTGAAGATGGAACAATATATATATATTATGCGTCCTCCGACACTCGTTTACATGTTGCAACTTCCACCCTTGACCAATTACTTGATTATGTTATGAATACCAGCCCGGACGGTTTAAGCGCTGCAAAATCAGTAGGTACGCTTAATCGGATAATAGACAATAATAAGGCGCTTATGCAATTGAAGCAACCCTCAAAAGAAAAAAGTCTGCATTGAGAAAGGCCGCCAGCCGGATGTTAAATGAACCCCGAAAGGCTGATATTATTTATCGGCATAATATCAACCCTTCGGGATTATAATCTCACTTCTAAAAACTTCTGGTAGTTCTGCATTATGAAAACGGATAGCTACTGCACTACCCCATTTAACAAAGCATCTATTTCTGCGGGAGTCTCCGAAATTTCTATTCCCCAGCCTTTTGAGAGATACATAACCGTTACTATCTGGCCATTTTCTGATTTTTTAGCATAATAGTAAATGATATTGCTGGCATTTATATGCACTGTGGTTCCTGCAAGATTCAATTTAATAATAACTGGCTTCATAATTGTTTTTTTGAAAATAAAATTTAACTGGGTGTGAATGTATTCAAAATTCCGGAGGAATGGCCCTCAACGTTTTAAGTTAATGAAATACATATGTTAAACATATACAGTGATGTAGATCACCGTAGAATTATAATACATAAAATAGGTTGCCTTATGAAGTATCATGTTTATTTGAGCACTTTGTGCTCCGAAACGTGACATAAGATATAGAGGCGAAATTGGAGAGTCTTTAATAAAAATTTATCGGCAGGAGCATATTTCAATTACATTCTAAAGCAATTCTTTAATTGATTTATCAATCTGTGCTATTCTATCATAATTCAGCCTGTAGTAAACGAATTTTTTATCTCTTTCCGTTTTAACAATACCGGCCCGGCGCATTATTGCAAGGTGTTGAGAAGCAACGGATTGTTCAAGTCGCAGTTTACCATATATCTCGCTGACGGTCATTCTGCCATTTTCTTCCAGTAAAATGAAGATTTTCTGTCGTAAAAGGTGATTCAGGGCACGTAATATAATCGCAGTTTTTTTAAGTAAAAAAAAATCAATTTTAATGTTTTTATCCATAATCAGCCACAGTTAAATTTATCGATATATTGTTAGTAAACTTAAATTATAATTATTTGATGCATTAATTTATTCATCAAATCAATTTTCTAATGGCAAATTTGCAAGATGTATGAAAACAGTACTGATAAATAAATATATAATTTTTTGTAATTGGGCTGTGGTAAAGATAATATATTTATAGTATTGAATTGGCAGATGTATTGGTTATTTTTATATATTAAGATTTTGACATTTAGATGTTATAATTAAATTTATCATATGTCAATTAGTTCCTTTATGACGCTTGATGAAAGAGGCCTAGAAATCGATTTTAAAAAGATTCAGGATATTATTTTTTGGTCTAAAAAGTGGGAAATTTCGCCAAACCGGCTGGTAGAAGCTTCTCAAACATTGAATAGCAATAACGTAAAAAGCATAGAAAATTATTTAAGAGAAAAAGGATTTGCCTTATGAAGTATTGGGGCAAGTCATAAAAGCGGAAGTGTGCTAAACGGGTAATATTTATATCATCGTGTGATAGAGAAACGGGTTTGAATGTTGAAGAATCATGCTTGTTCTACCAAACATATAATTCCACCTCGTCATCACCTTGTACGTGTTTTTAGAATCGCTTTTTTAAGTAAGCCGATGTTTTTCAATACCCATTCCCTGTCTTTTTTTATTTCACGGATTGAGATAAATACAATAACCCTAAGAATAGATAGTAACGGGGAACTCCCACTTTTGCCAGGAGTTTGTGTTGTGGAATAGTAGGAAGAATCGGCCCATTCGGTTTCTTTGAAATAATTTTTAGACTTACCATTTATAAGCCATTGAATAATTTCTTCATCGTACTCGTTTTTCCTCGCTATTTTCATTTCACTTCTTGATGATGCGGGTATAATTTCAAACCAGTCTTTATTGAGTTCGCATAATTCGGCAATTATTTTTGCGATGCCGATAGCAGGCATGCCCAATTCCATAGCAATGTCTTTGGCGGAAAAAAAATCATTATTACTTAATGAATAACCCAAAATATAATCGGCGATTAGGTAATTATTCATTTCGATATTAACCTTTTAGTATATATAAGACGAATATACTCTCATTAATACTTTTAGTTAGAATTAAAATTGCCCGCAGGCCTGGTCCCTACTGCGAACTTATTCCGCTATAGTTTATTACCAATGCCCACATTAGGGTATTGACTTATTCTTTTAAGCGTAGTAGTTTTAAGGTGTTGTTATCAAACTGTAACCTTATTTATGCAATCCTTATATAGTATTTCTACTTTTTATTATAGTACACCGGAGTTTTACCGGATCAGTCAAATTAATAAAAATGAATATTATATCGAGCCGAAAGACAGAAATATAAGAAGGTTTAAGATGAAGAAATATGGAAATACCTGGATTGCCGAAGGCGGGTATACTGAATTTCAAGCTGCGCAGATTGGTGAAATAATTGAAAGAAGTTACCGCAATGCTTTTGGCTCACGAGTACAGTAAGGCACGAAGATGCACGAAGAAGAGAATTTGGTGCATCTCCGTGCCTTAGTGACTAAGTGGCGGGTTTCACAACATACACTGTTCTCAAATATTTAAAAATAGGTGCTTATACCAAACTGAAACCCGGCCAGCTTTGAGGGTGGATTCCCTAAAATATCTTTCTGCAGCTGGTAGCGGTAGTTTAATCTAAATACCGTTTGTGCTGAGGGCCGGAAACTAATAGCAGGCATTATGCTCCACAGATCTTCTGCAATATTGCCCCCTGTGCTGCCAAATCTGCCTACATTCCAATCAACATATTCAAGCCGGCATGCGAGGTTAAGTGTTGCTCTCTCCCAACCAACCATTTTTTTCTTTAATACAGGTTGTACAATATCAATAAAGCCTCCCTGTTGTTTATCACCATATTGCTGGGTAAATGTTAAAGGGGTATTTACCTTTACCCAGGCCCATTCACCCGTAACAAAGGTTTTGAGTGTTGGTAACGTACTGTTGAAATCAACAGCGAAAATATCCACGCGTCTTTTCTCATCCAGTTGTATGCCATCATCCTCAAATTTATTGTACACGCCTCCCATATACGATAAACCTACTTCACCCAGTTTATTGTTCCGCAACGCCAGCTTACCGGTGAAGAGCGGTAAGCCACTATTTATTTCCTCAAATCGCTCTTTGTTATTTTTAGCGGCAGGCAGAAAAGTTTTATTTTCTGAATTGTCAGTAATGGAATTATCGAAATTTCCGGAAAGGTAAATTTCATAACCAAACATCCAATCCTGGGTATAATGTTTTCCATATAAGCCGAAGCCAGCATTGCTCCAGGTTCCGGGAAGCATTTGAGTGGCAGACACAGGTCTATCAATAAATTCCCATTTAGGCCCATCATGGTTCTGATTAAAGGCGCCGATGGGATTTAAGATCATCCCGCCGCGAAGATTGAGCAATGGATGCAATTCAACATCTAAAGCAGCGAACTCTATAGCTATTTCTTTTGCACCATCTTCAAACTCAATTTCACTCAAAAATTTTAACCGTTTGCCAACGGTGGAAGAAACGAATAAAGTCATTCGCCGGAATTGGAACTGATGTCCTTCAGAAATGCCATCTTTGCCTAAATGCTGCCAGTTGGTTTCCATGTAACCTCCCAATGAAACAGGAAACTTTCCAGCCGTTACAAATGGACGGTTGTACATGGCGTCCATATTCATTGTTTTCCTGATCGTATCTTTAGAAACACGTTTTAACAAAGTAGGGTCAATTTGAGCCTGCACCTTACAGCTGTAACTACATACAGCGATCATGATTATTAAAAATTTTATCATACGGCTTTCAATGAAATTTTGAGTTGATCATTTTCAATGGTTACCGGGAATGTTCGGAGCTTTACGTCTGCAGGACCCATTTGTACGCCGCCTTTACTATCAAACTCGCTGCCATGTGCTGGGCATTGCAGTTTATCGCCAAATACCTGAAGTTCAGTTCCCTGGTGAGTGCAACGCATCCATAAAGCCGTGTATTCATTTTCATGGAAGCGGTACACACAAATAGCGTATTGCAGAATGTCGTGTTGAACAATTATAAACTTTCTAAATTGGATTTCTTTTCCTTTCCTGGTTTCAAAATCACTGACAGGCACAATCATATCATCGCCCTCAATTTTACCATTCAGCAATTTGGTAGCAGAGCAGCTTTGCAATGAACCCGCTATTGCTCCCGCCCCTAAACAAACAAAGCCACAGGACTTTATAAAATTCTTCCTATCCATTCGGCTATAATGAGTTTAAAAATTTGATGAGGGCATTTTTTTCTTGTGCAGATAATTGTTTGAAATTATTGCTGCTTTGAGTGGCTTCACCACCGTGTAATTGAATGGCTTCTTCTATGCTCCTCGCCCTGCCGTCGTGCATTAAAAAATATTCTTTCCCCTGTGAATTTGGTGATAAGCCCAAGCCCCATAAAGGCGGTGTTCTCCATTCAAAAGGTTTAGCATTACCTTCTGTATAACCATCATTTAAGCCGGGGCCCATATCATGCAACAACAAATCAGTATAAGGATGAAACACTTTATTGGATAACGGTGGTATGGGTGAAAAAGCTGTTTTCAGCGATTGTTTATGGCAACCCTCGCAACCGGAATTAATAAATAAATTCTTGCCTTGAATTACTTCCGCGTTATTTTGAGTACGTTGAATAGGGGCTTTTAACGTCTGCAGATAAAACACTACATTCTGTACGGTTTGATTGGTTATTTCCGGGTCACTAGCTACACCCGTATAAACATCAGTAGGGTTATAGCTTGAAGTAATGCCTATATCCTGGTTATATGCATTAACGGTTTGATGCAATAAATTATAAGCCGCTGCCTTTTTGCCAAAGCGGTGAATGTATTTGCCATTTTGCGAAATTGCATTTGTATATGGTGAAACAAACGGTGCAAGCTCCATATAATTTGGCTCCCCGGAAATGCCATCTCCATCTATATCTCCCGGGTCGGCCATGGCAAGAATATCTGCATCGGAAACCAGTTCTAAAAAACCTAGGCCGGTATTGGCCGGAGGTGTAAATTTCGAAAAAGGGGCGCCTGCAGGAATTGTTTCAGGAGTATAACCGGGCATGGCCCTGTTTTGTAATTGAGGGCCTCCCAAATGCATGAATTGATTTCCTGTGTTGTCTTTTTGCCCGAACCGTATAAGGGTGGTGAATGGATGTCCCTTCCCATCGCCTGCATGACAGCTGCCGCAGCTTGTGGCTACGAACAGCGGTCCCAGTCCTTTCTGCGCGGTAAATATTTCATCATTAAAGGCAACATCGCCAGCCAGGAATTGCCTGTTTTGTGCATAGTTTAAGCCCTCTACCGGGCCATCCAGTAATGCATCATCGGAAGGCAATTTGGGTAATACCTTCTCGCACGCAATAACGACTGACACCATTAAAATGATAGGGATAATTATTTTTAGATACTTCATATTCTAGTGTAATGATACGTAAAATTATATAATTAAGTTTATATAATTATTAAATTAGATTGATCTAATTTTTCATTTATGCCAGTTTAGCTAACTTTACCTTAAATCTTAAAAAAAGTGCATTCATTTACAGAAGAGAATTATTTGAAAGCTATTTATAAACTGCAGGAGAACAATGAAGAAGTAGTGGCCACTTCAGCATTGGCCCATGTAATGGGAGTGCACGCGCCTTCCGTTACAGATATGCTTAAAAAGATGGCGAAAAAGAAATTGGTGAGTTACCAAAAATCAAAAGGGTTTAAGCTGACAGAAAAAGGGAAGCAGGTAGCGGTTGCCATTATTCGCAACCACAGGCTTTGGGAGGTTTTCCTAGTGGATAAGTTAGGTTTTCGTTGGGATGAGGTGCATGATCTAGCGGAACAGTTGGAACATATTCACAGTGAAGCCCTGTTAAGTAAGCTGGATAATTACCTTGGTTATCCTAAAACAGATCCGCACGGCGATCCAATTCCTGACGCAAATGGTATTTTACCGGCATCGAAATCTGTTTTATTGTCTTCCCTGCAAACAGGAAGCCGGGGGAAATTCACGGGCGTTACGGATCACTCTGCCTCGTTTTTAAGTTATCTTGATAAAAGCGGGATTACTTTAGGAGACGTAATTAAGATAAAACATGTGGAAGAATATGATAAAACCTTCACCTTACAGCTAAAAGGGAAAAAAGAAACCATTGTCAGCTTTAAAGTGGCGAATAGCTTGTTGATAAGTGAATGATATTAACCGGGAGCTGTGTGTTGGGATAACACTTTATAGTGCTTTACACGTTAAACCAGTATTTAATTGCAGGAAAGTCTATCTTTAATGTCCCCTAAACTTTAATGTATGGTTCTTTTAATAGTAGGTATTCTTATTTTTCTCTCTGCTGGTGCAATCACCAGGAGTGATGAGAGGTTGAAACGGTTAGGAGGGCCTTTGCGTGGCGTCGGAGCCCTGGTGATGCTGATCGGGGTACTCTATTCGTGTGTTATACAAATTGATGTAGGCGAAGTTGGTGTAAAAAAATTATTCGGAAAGGTACAGCAGGATGTTTTAGGTAGCGGGTTGCATTTCATCAACCCTCTGCTCGAGATAGAACATCTTGATATAAAAACGCAAAACTATACCATGAGTGGTGTGCAGGATGAAGGGGCAAAATCTGCTGATGATGCCATCAAAGTGCTAACGGCGGATGGGCTGGAAGTTACGATCGATCTCTCTGTTCTTTACCGGCTTATCGCTAACGATGCCCCAAAGTTGTTGCAGCAAACCGGTTCTGATTACGAAAACAAGATTGTTCGGCCCATCACACGTACGCGGATCCGTGATAATGCCGTTTATTATGATGCGGTAGCATTGTACTCAACCAAACGGGACGAATTTCAGCAACGGATATTTAAAAATATTGAAGATGATTTACAAAAGCGAGGACTTTTGCTGGAGAATCTCCTTGTCAGAAATATAACGTTGCCACAATCTGTGAAGACAACCATTGAACAAAAGATAAACGCCGAACAGGACGCGCAAAAAATGCAGTTTGTTCTGCAAAAAGAAAGACAGGAAGCGGAACGCAAGAGAGTGGAGGCACAGGGGATAGCTGACTACCAGAGAATCATCAGTGAAAGTTTAACCGACAGGCAGTTACAGTATGAAAGCATTAAGGCCCAATTGGAAATCGCTAAATCGCCGAATGCAAAAGTTATTATTATGGGGAAAGGAAATTCGCCGGTGATATTGGATAGTAAGTGATGATGTAGTTAATAAAGGGATGAACCGGATAATATTTATATCGGGTTTTTATCAGAATATATTCTTTGATGCAGGGTGACATAGCAAGGTAGGAAGTCTATAAACAATCGCCTTCATTGTGTTCAGGAGATGGTTTCAGAATTGGTGAAATGTTCTCCAGTTCGGCATCTTCTGTACTAACGATAAAGGGTACTTGCTATTGCTAATTTTATAATATACCACTGTTTAGATTCTTATTATGATAATTGTTATTAAAGAAATCTCCCTGCGAAAATGATTGCCATATGATCTGAGATTAATCTTAATAATGGAATATAAAGAAAGAGAAAATACAGGGCAATAGATTAAAAATTTATCATTTTTAAAAAGCACAACACTTTATCTTAAACATATAATGCTGATTTTTAAAGAAGCAAACTATTATTTACATTTTGATTTGTTAGGATAATAAAATATTATTCATATCTTAGCGCTATGAATTCAGTTAATCTTTTTATTCAGCAAAATTGTCAACCCGGATATGGGCTGTGCAATTTTATGCTTATATAGATTGATAAAATATATAACAAATGATTTTGTAAAGCCCACCATAAAAGGTGGGTTTTTTGTTTTTAAGATGTATATCAGAGGGCACGATTTTGAATCTTGTCCTCCTGACTATCTTATAGTGTAACGGTTAGCACAACAGATTTTGATTCTGTTAGTCTTAGTTCGAATCTAAGTAGGATAACAATTTCAATGGGCGTATGGCCAAGAGGTAAGGCTGGAGTTTGCAAAACTCTGATCGCAAGTTCGAATCTTGTTACGCCCTCGTAATATGCGTGAATAATATAACTCGTATCCTATTTTGTATTGGGAAAGTTGAAAGGGAAATATTAAAGGGGAATACCAATATCTTTATCTCCTATCCCCGCTGTCGCAGATGTAGGTCAGCACGCAGTTGGCGTCTGTGAAGAAATCCTCCACCGCTACTCGAACAGTCGGTGCGACGCGTGGATCTCTCTTGCCATGTTCGCTGGTGAATAGATCGATAGTATAAATCCTGATATCGTAGATGCCCAGAACGAGCGAAAGGAAATGCGAACCATTGCGGAATCCCATTGCGTATTCGATGTCCTGGGCTGTCTCGAATAGCTGTAGTCCGTTAAGGTTTCGGCATGGGTACGGCGAAGGCTTGTTTCTTGGAAGAGTCTTCGACCTTTCCCGTTTCGACGGCCTGGCGGGATTGCTTTTGTAGTTCTTGTAGTGCCTCCAGAGCCTTGTCAGCTTCGGAACGTGCCTTGAAGGTTATTTGATATTTTCATCGTTGAAAAGATAACAATTGCCCGAAAAATCAATAGTTCTGTAATTTTGAAAATGTTTCAAACTAAGGAAATTCGTGACCGAAATGATAAAATTTATCGCGAGATAATGAAAGGCAAGAATTTTGTTAATGTAGGAGCACTCTTCGGTATATCTGGTGAGCGCGTAAGACAAATTTATAGAAAGGTAATAGCAGGATTAAAAATAAAAGGTAAATAAGGCAAAAAATCAATATAACAGTTACCAGTATTCGAAGTCGAAAAGATATAGTAAGATGTAAAGCTTCTGTCTTTTGATATTTTTATTTATTTATTTTAAAAGAGCGGTTGCGCATGTCTAATATATTTGGACCAGACATTTTATTTACAGCGATGTCTGATACTGACCATTCTTTCAATATGTATTTGTAGGCCAAGAACACGATAATGGATATCGAATTCGCCTACATTCAAAAACCTATTGTAGTTTTATTTAAATCTATTGGCCAATCACGCGCAACCTTTTAAGTGCCGCGGTTTAGCGAACTATTCGGACTTGGTTTGGAGCTCCTGATTAAAGTACGAGAGCTCTTCTTTGTCTGGTCTTGACCATTATGCAACCTGTGCCTAATTGTAGAGACAGGCGGAGCCCGGAGCCCTTCAAAGCTCACCAGAGCCGTTAACAGTAACATGATGCAAATACGCAATGGTGAACTATTGCCGGCTGTATGCCTTTGTTCCTAAAAAAATAGAAGATATTACCGGGATTTCCGGTGAAAAAGACGGTCGCGAGGGTGTCTGGCCTCTCCTTTGTCGTCCTGAAAATTACAGGGCTACGAAGTCTAAACCCCCGGCCGGTGACTACCAACTGAGGTTTTGAAAAATAGAAGGTCATCCCTGGGGGTTTGAAAACTGATACTCACTCCTTAGGTTCCAGGCGCCTGGTGAATCGGGCTTGAACGTCGTTGATAAATTGCTCAACTTGGTATGTGGAATCTTTCTGATTTTTTATAAAAGACTTGTCCATGATGCACACAAAAGTATAGTGCCTGGCGGACTCAGTTGCGATCAGTTCAAGTGTTCTGAAATCATTTTTTTTGTTTATTAACTTACGAACGAATATAGTGAAAGTGCGATTACTACTGTTTAACCAGTACTTGCCGTTTGTGTCCTGGAAGGGTGCGTCAGTAATAAACACGGTTTCGAAAAATGGTTGAATGAATTTATGTTTCCTTCTGACATCGTACTTAGTTACTTTGCGGTATTCGCCTCGTTTGAATCTTTGGGCTGATGGATTGAAAGTTGTAAATAGAACGGGACCGTGTTCTTTTGTGTAACTTTTTAGTAAGGCTTTAATTGAATCTGGAATATATCGGATTTTTGGGATAGCCCTTGCATTGCCATTCCACCACCAATTGCCTGATATGCCTAATTTTTCGTTTTTAAAATGGAATTCGGGTTGTTCATTTTTGTATTCAAACTCGTTGTACCTGGCATATTTACTCACGGGTAAAGAGGCATTACACCCGTAAAGGGCGAGGAGAAGTATAGAGAAAGTTAAACGAAACATAATGACACGCTGTTTTTTACCAGATGCAAAAATGAATGCAATCCATAATTTCTCGAGTAACGAGAAGCGTTGCGGTTAGATGTTGGGAACTTTACCAACGTCTAAAGTTCAATAAGGATGCATTGCTATTTTACGTCCTAACCAGGCAACAAGGTTTTCATCAATCATCAATGAAAGACGGCAAATGTTCTGAGAACCAGGTACTGTGACCGTCCTGCTCGAGAATAAATGTACAGCAGCCCCGAATTGGTTGAATGTAGTAGATGAAGTACCGGCGGTGGGTGAGATGCCATGCTTTGCCGGATACATTTCAGGGTGGATGGCCATGATTGCGCTTTCGCCTTCTATGTCTTAGGGAGTGGTAAATGAGCCGTAGTTTGGGTGTTCCATGTGCCAGGTGTTATTTTCGGTTAGGAGGGAATGTCAATAGCCGAATTTACTGCTTTTGGCCATAACTATTAATCTAAAAGGAACAGATTTAACTTACGCGAACCTGACAATTGTGAATTGCGCAGCTGTATATTAATAACAACTTATATTGATGGAGAAAGATTTACAGGGTGCAAGATTTTTGGCGTATCTGTTTGTCAAACACCTGGTACCCCGAAAGACCAATCAAATCTAGCCGTAACTGACTATCGTGATTCGATGCTCTTGTTTAATGATCTTAATTAAACTAGCACAAAATATTTTCTTGTTAATGGATGAAAACATTGTAAGCATACTTGACATAGCGTCCAGACTAAAAGCAGTGTACAAATTATATTTTTGAAATATTGAGCCTAATAAATTAAATCGTGGAAGCTTTTTCCATCTTAGTGAAACCTTTTAAATACAAAAAACCCTAAAACGCACATCTGTATAACGTTCTAGGGCCTTTAAATGTGGTGTGGGGCGGAACCGAATCCGTTAAGAATGGGAAACATTAACAACACCATAAACAATTGTTTATTAACGAGTTATCTTAACTAAGGTTTTGGAAGATTAACTATTAATAACTAATTTTGGGTCACCCATTTGGGAGACCTAAAATTGATTTATGGCAACCCTTTACTTCCAGTTAGAAAGAAAAAGATTTTTAAAGATAAAACTCACCCTATCTATCTGGTTTCAAAAGTCAAGGAAAATGGGAAAGAAAAAAGGTTCAGGTACTATACAGGAAGATCTACCGAAGCTAAAAATTGGTAGGAAGAGGCGGCACTAAAAAAGTATCTTCACGGGCGCCCGGCGCCGGAATTGCAAATTCCCGATTGCAAACGTTGCGTCGGGGTGCTGATACCATTATTACTAATGCCAAAAATTTAAAGGCAGATTTTTCACTAAATTATTTCAAAGAACGGTTTTACCGGGAAGTAATAGGAATCGTTGAGAAACAGCCGCCCCAGACAGCACAAATATCGTTTTTCCAACACCTTGAGAATTTTATCGTTTCAAAGCAAAGCATTTTTCAACCTGCCACCATCAAAACCTACATTACTTTAAAAAAATCTCTGCAGCAATTTGAAGAAGTAACAGGATACAAACTCGCGTTCGATACAATCAATCATATTTTTATTACCCTTTACAAAAAGTATTTAATCGAAGATACGGGAGTGATAAATAACACAATAGCAAAACGAATAGCAACACTTAAGGCTTTTTTGACTGAAATGGGTAAACAAAAAATAAGTACCAATTCAGATTACGAAAATTTCGAAGCGAGCCGAAATTATGAGACTACAGTAATGTATTTGACCGAACATGAGATGATGGATTTGTTTGAGCTTAAAACAGAGAAGAATAGCACTGAACAGCATGTGCAGGATGTTTTTTGTTTTTCGTGTTTCACTGGTATTCGATTTTCTGATTGGGGTAGCTTAAAACCTGAAAACATCGTGCAAATACATCAGGATGGGCATACTGTACCGGTATTAAAGTTTACTATGTTCAAAGTGCATAAAGAAGTAATAGTACCTCTGAACCACCACGCGCTTTCAAAAATTCAAAAATATAAAGGTTATTCTAACGAGACTGGCTACCTTTTTCCTTTATACACTAACCAGGAAACTAACCGAACCTTAAAAGATTTAACAAAAAGGGCAGAAATAAACGAAATTATAGTCGAGGTTAAAAAAAGTGGTGCAAACAGAATCACCTACACCGATCCCAAGCATAAAATACTAACGTGTCATGATGCCAGAAATACTTATGCCACTTTATATCTTGAAAAAGGTGGCCGACCAGAAGTTTTACAACGCATATTAGGCCATACTGATATTAAACAAACGATGCGATATGTTAAGATAATACCGAAATCTATAATAACTGATCATTTGCAAAATGAAGAGCGCGCCAAGGGTTCCTTTTTAAAAAAACGGGAGGGCTTTAATAATCCAATTCAATAAATGATAATACATCAAAACTAAAAACTCATACTCGTAATAAATGGAGCATTTAATGAACGATTTGCAATTTAAGCCACTAATATATGTAATTGATACAGTTGACCTGGAAATGAATAAGGAAATAAAGGACACA
>JBDSBP010000245.1:0-46226 GCA_039921525.1 Chitinophagaceae bacterium
TATCGGCATTGTAGGACTGGGATTGATGGGAAGCAGTATTATTGCTTCTTTATTAGCTGTGGGACACCAGGTAAAAGCAATAGCGGCTTTGCCCGACGAAAAAGAAATTGCAGCCATTCGAATCAAGGATCAGCTTCTTCATTGTGAAAAGTGTAACCTGCTGATAGAACCTGTTGAATACTATCTATCCACATTAATAATTTCAGATGATTATAGAGAGCTGAATAATTGTAGCCTGGTAATAGAATGTATAATTGAAGATATTGAGATCAAGGAACGCGTATTTAAAAAGATTGTTGCATCAGTAAACTCCGATGCAATAATAGCGAGTAATACATCGTCTCTCCCTATAAGTATCCTGCAGCGCTTTATTGAATATCCCGAACGTTTTATTGGCATTCATTGGGCCGAGCCTGCCTTCGCTACCCGGTTTCTCGAAATAATTTGCGGTGAGGTAACATCCACTCTTACGGCTGACCGGGTATTTGAACTGGCACATCTTTGGGGAAAAGAACCTACTCTTTTAAAAAAGGATATCAGGGGGTTTATTACCAACCGTTTGATGTATTCAGTTTACCGGGAAGCATTAAGTTTAGTGGAGAGTGGGGGTGCAACTATTGAAGATGCGGATAAGGCTTTCCGTTATGACGCAGGTTCATGGATGACGCTTATGGGAATTTTCAGGCGCATGGATTTTATGGGCTTGAGAGATCACCTGGTAATACTTAAAACATTGATTCCCCTGTTAAGTAATATGGATGAAGTACCCCAAACCCTGCAACACTTAATAGCCGCTGATGCAAGGGGCATTCAGAATTTCAACGGATTTTATAATTACACTAAGGAAGAAGCAAAATATTGGGATGAAACTTTTGCATCTTTTAATGAGGATATTTACCGGTTGGCGGCTTTGTATCCATCTGAAAATATTGTCCCGTCGTTGAAATAATTACGAATTATGAATTATGAATGCCGATTCGTACTTTCCAGTTCATAATTCGTAATTTGTAATTTGTAATTAAAATCATCGTAAATGGAGAAAATAAAATATGATCAATCAGCCGCCTTACTGGAAAGGTCCCGGAAAGTGCTTGCTGGAGGCGTTTCTTCCGAGTTTAGAAAATATGGTTATCCCCATGCATTATTTTACACACATGGCATAGGGAGTCGTGTTTATGATGTTGACGGTAATGAGTACCTGGATTTTACATTGAGCCAGGGGCCTTTAATCCTGGGGCATTCGCACCCGATGGTATTAGAAGCTATTGCTGAATATTCCTCGAAAGGGCAACTTTTCGCCGGCCAGCATATCAGGGAAATTGAATTAGCAGAAAAGCTGAATCAACTGATACCAAGTGCAGAGTTGATGCGTTTTTGCCTTGATGGATCTGAAGCTGTTCAAACTGCCATTAGAGTAGCCAGGGCGAAAACAGGCAGGCAAAAATTTCTTCGTTTTGAAGGGCACTATCATGGATGGCTCGATAATGTCTGCTGGGGCTTATCTACGCCTGGTCCGGAAGCATTAGGAAGCAGGCAGGATCCAGCTGTTTATCCATGGTCCGAAGGTTTGGCTAATCATTCAAGAGATGAATTTATTATCATTCCCTGGAACGATTTGGAACTTTTAAAAAGAACTGTAACAGAACATCACAATGAAATTGCCGCCATCATAACGGAGCCCATCATGTGCAATAATGGTTGTATCGTTTCGCAGCAAGGATTTCTGCAGGGCATGCGTGATTTATGCGATCAATTTGGTATGGCGTTAATTTTTGATGAAGTAATCACAGGGTTTAGAGTAGCGCTTGGCGGCGCGCAGCAATATTTTGGCATCACTCCCGACCTCGCAATTTTTGCAAAGGCTTTCGCCAGTGGCTACCCAATAAGTGCCATCGTTGGCAAAAGAGAATGGATGCGGTTAATTGAAGAAGGAAAAGTAATTCATGCAGGCACTATGAATGCAGGTAATGCCACTGTGGCTGCGGCACTGGCAACTGTTCAAATACTGGAAAAGGAACAGCCCTACGATCGATTGTTCCGTTATGGCATAAAGTTTATGGAAGGATTAAAGAAAGCCGCCATTGAAACAGGACAAAATGTATTCATCCAGGGCCTGGGACCTATGTTTCATATCGGGTTCGGTGATATGAAAGAAGTAAGAGACTATCGGGATACACTTAAATATGATAAAGTAAAACTGGGGAAATTTATAGCAGGCATGCATGACCGAAATATCAGGATCATTGGCAGGGGACTCGTATATATAAGTGCCGCACATATAGAAGAGGATATAGACCAGGCCATTGAAACCGCTACGGAGGTATTCAAAGGAATGTAATACCGGAATGGCTGATTATTTATTTATATCAAAGATTGTACATGCAATTCAACGGACGTAACAAAGAACCAATTTTGATTGTAGGTGAGGGAAGGTTGTGTTACAGTGTTACTGTTTGCCTGGCGATGGCAGGATATACGGTTACACTGTTTACAGAGGATAAGGAAACCGCCGCGAAAAATATAAATATTCATTTCACCGATTTATCTAACATCGCACGTGAACCAGTCAAACAGAAAAATGCCGAAATAACAGATTCGCTGGAAAATGGACTTCCATACAAATTAGTAGTAGTTGTGACAGGGGAAAACGTGCTGAAAAAAAGAAAACTCATTCAGAAGTTGGAAGAAAAAATACCCGCAAATTCAATATTAGCTATCAACACGGAAAGCATCCCATTGAGCGTTTTGCAAAAAGGTTCTAAAAATCCAGAGCGTATCATTGGTGTTAATTGGTCCGAACCTGCACACACCACTTATTTTTTGGAGCTCATTGCCAATGACAAAAGTAACACGGTGATGGTGGATAATTTGTTCCAGGAAGCCAAATTATTTTGGAATAAAGATCCTTATATTATTTTTAACGATCTCGGCATACGCTCTAAATTGTTGACGGCTTTAACAAGGGAAGCTTTTTACTTGTTGGAAAACGGTTTTGCTTCTATCGAAGATATAGATCGTGCCTGCAGAAATGATCCGGGGTATTATTTGCCTTTCGCCGGCAATTTCAGGTACATGGATCTGATGGGTGGTCCTGTAGCTTATGGAAGGGTGATGAAAGACCTGAATCCGGAGTTAACAAAACTGCGCCATATACCCGACTTTTTTATGGATCTCATCGAAAAAGCAGAACAATGCATGGAAAATAATAAAGCCATTTATGAATACAAAAATGGTGATACGGAAAAATGGGATGAAACATTCAGGAAGTTTAGTTACGAGGTAAAAGCGGTTATAGAAAAATATCCTTTCAAATATCCAAAGCAGAATCCTTCGGAATAAATGCCTCGACTAAATGAATACCATCACCTGATTATTTATGAGTAAGAAATTTATTATTGATGCGCATCTGGATCTTGCCATGAACGCAATTGAATGGAACCGTGATCTAACCCAGCCATTACACGAAATCAGGTTACGTGAAATGCATTTAAAAGATAAGAATGATAGAGGTAAGGGAACCGTATGTTTGCCGGAATTGAGACAGGGAAAGATCGGTCTGGTAGTGGCTACGCAACTGGCACGTTATGATCCTTCAGGAAAAACAAATATAACATGCTGGAACTCTCCGCAACAGGCCTGGGCCATGACGCAGGCGCAACTTGCCTGGTACAGGGAGATGGAAGCGATGGGTGAAATGATACAAATAACCAATCTTCAGCAACTCGATGATCATTTGTTGTTATGGGAGAAAGAAGATATACCGGATAAGATAAAGCCGGTAGGATATATTTTAAGTTTGGAAGGTGCGGATTCATTGGTGAATATCTCCTACCTCCATCGGGCCTACCAGTATGGGCTACGCGCCATTGGGCTATCACATTTTGGCCCGGGCAGGTACGCCCCTGGAACCAAGATGGAAGGCCGTTTAACAAGCCTGGGCGTTGAACTATTAAAAGAAATAAGCAGATTAAACATGATCGTTGACGTAACGCATCTAACTGATGAAGGATTTGAACAGGTAATGGAAATCCACCAGGGACCTGTATGGGCAAGTCATCATAACACACGGAAAATAGCTTTTTCACAAAGACAACTTACAGATGACCAAATAAAGATCTTAATAAGCCGGGATGCAGTTATTGGTGGAATGCTGGATTGCTGGGCTATGGATAACCGTTTCATTGACGCCGTTTCAGATCCCTGGCAATTAAATATCAAGTTAGAAAACCTGGTGGATCATTGGGATCATATTTGCCAGTTGGCAGGTAATAGTCATCACATTGCGATAGGCACTGACCTGGATGGCAATTTCGGAACGGAACAAGCACCCTGGGACATGAACTCCATTGCTGACCTGCAAAAATACCAGGATATTCTTTCCAGGCGAGGGTACACGGTAGAAGATATTGATAACATATTTCATAAGAACTGGCTCAGGTTTTTACGAAAAGCCTGGAGTTAATCAATTGTAAAAAATGGAATTAGCTTTACGCGCAGGAGCCGCAAAAGTAGATATATCACCTCCGCTGGGAACAATTATAAATGGTGACTTTATCACTCACTATGCAAAATATGTGCATGATAGTTTGTATGCGAAAGCAGTGGTCCTGCAAAATGAACACATCCAAATTGCCATAGTAGTAGTGGATATATGTGTTATGACAAAAGATTTTTTAGACGAGATCAAAACGGAGATTTCCATAAAGACATCAATTGAACTTAATAATATTCTTATATCGAGTACGCATACCCATTTTGCCGGTTCTGTTGCTCCTCTTCTTTTGGTAGCGGCCGACCTTCCTTACCGGCAGTTATTACCGGGTTTGATACTAAAGGCTGTTCAACAGGCCCAGGAAAATTGCATGCCTGCAAAAATAGCTTTTGGTGTTATTGATGTTCCCGAACATGTTGTATGCCGCCGATATTTTATGAAGGAAGCTTATGCTGCATACAATCCAGTATCAGGCGGCTTTGATAAAGTGAAGACAAATCCGTTCGGAGATGAGTCTATGATAGTGAAACGTGTATCGCAGGTGGATACTGGTTTAAATTACCTTGCAATCCGGGCTTTGGATAATCAATGGATCAGCGTACTGGCAAATTATTCCATGCATTATGTAGGCGACTGTAAACCCGGTACTATCACGGCAGATTACTTTGGTGTTTTTGCAAGGCACATCGCCTCCAAACTAAATGCCGGTGATGATTTCGTAGGTATCATGAGTAATGGAACAAGTGGCGAAGCCAGTATCTGGGATTTCATAGACCGGGATCGTTATCCTAAAGGTGACTTTGAAAAAAGCGGGCTAATTGGGAAAGACCTTGCAGAAAAAGTATTTCAGTCAGTGAAAGATGTTACCTGGGAACAGAATCCTTTACTATCCGTTCACTACGAAGAAGTGAAGGTTGGTATTCGAAAACCGTCATCTGATGAATTAAAGGCAGCTATTAAAACCGTTTCCGAAACAGATTTTGAAAATTGCAAGATCTACGATGATCTTGGAGTTATGAAGGAAGACCTGCAAAAGCTATACGCACGTGAACAGGTTTTATTAAATGAATATCCTGATACAATTTTATTTCCTGTACAAACCATAAAAATTGGGACAGGCATCATCGGCGGCCTTGGCGGTGAATTTTTTGCAGAGACGGGTTTATGGCTTAAAGAAAAAGCCGGCAATAAATATTTTACTATTTGCATGGCAAATGGTTATATTGGGTATGTACCTCCCAAACATGAAATTGAATTGGGTGGCTATGAAACGTGGCGCTGCCGTTCCAGTTTTCTTGAATTAAAAGCAGAGAATAGTATACGTGATAAATTATGGGAGATGATACAACGATTTTAATATGCCTTCAGCCTTCAAACAAGTTAGTAAAATTGGGCTTGGATGTGTAACGTTTGGGCGTGAGATCGATCAAACGGCTGCCTTCGCCATGATGGATTATGCGTTTGACCGGGGCATTACATTCTTCGATACAGCCTCCGCATATGGCGCCGGAGCTTCCGAAACTATTATAGGAAACTGGTTGAACGCGAATAGAATGAAGGCTGAAGCCATAATGGTGGGCACTAAAATAGTGCCACCCTATACGCCCGAAAGCATAATAGCATCAGTAAGCCGAAGCCTGGCAAGACTTCAAATGGAAAAAATCGATCTTTTATATTTCCACAGTTGGCACCCTGCAGCTTCAACAGTGGAAGCTTTAAAAGTGATGAATGATCTTGTGGAATCTGGCAAAGTTCATCTTCTCGGCGCCAGTAATTTTACAGCCGAACAACTGGTGAATGCGGTGCGGGTGCAAAAGGATAATAATTTTGCACCGTTTAGTTTTATTCAAAATAACCATAACCTTGCCGTTAGTGAGTTGAGTGAAGAGCTACGGCATGTTTGTGTAAAAAATGAAATCAGGATAGTTAGCTATAGTCCTCTTGCCGCCGGGTTTTTAACAGGCAAACATCAGCTCGAAGTTCAGCCGGGTTCGCGGTTTGATTTAATACCTGATCATCAGAATGTATACTTTCATGAACATGCTTATCGTCGCCTGGTTCACTTACAGAGCTTGGCTTCCCGCAATCGCCTCAGCCCGGCTCATCTTGCGCTTGCCTGGGCGTTACACCAACCCGATGTTAGTTCGGTGCTTATAGGAGGAAGAACGCCTGCACATATAGACCAGGCGTTTGCTGCGATAGATTTTTATGATGCGGAGTTGTTTGATGAATTAGAGTGTAATTAATTTTTTTAAAGTTACCAAAAGGATATCAAAAACCTGTGAGAGGGATAGTTCTATCTTGCCCTCCTTATTCAAGCGGATGTTGGATTCCACAGCGAAGCGCGGAATCCAACGGCGGTGGTTCTGCGGGATTTGCCAACAAATGCTGCTCGAACGTATGCAATGTATTTTCACCGGTACAGGGCTGAATTTACCTACCATTTTCCATCACAGGCTTCATCCTGTGCTAAAGTATTTTGTCCTTTCAGGGCACCATCCTGACAGCATCTCCATTTCTGAATAATAGTATTATAATCCAGAATAAAAATTGTATAAATAGTTTTATCCTGAACTTATATTTGAGCAGAGATTATACTTATAACATATGGAAACCATAAATATGGAAACATTAAAACAATCCTTCCAGCGTGAAGGATATATTTTCATTCCCGGATTTTTATCGAAAGAAGAAGTAGATGAGGTGAACGATAAAATGGAGCAATTTATCAAAGACAAAGTTCCCGGCATGGCTACAGGCCACGCAATGTATGAAGATAAAAGCAACACCGCCACATTAAAACAAATGCAGGATCTGAATTTATACGATCCGTATTTCGAGGCAATGCTCTCTAATAGCAGGTTCAAAGAAATGGCCGAAATATTACTGGAAGAAAAAGTAATCGGTAAAACCCTTGAATATTTTAACAAACCACCCAGGATAGGTGCGCCTACACCTCCTCACCAGGATGGACACTATTTTAAAATTAAACCTGCAAACGCTGTCACCATGTGGATGGCACTCGAAAACGTTGATGGTGAAAATGGCTGCCTTCATTATGTTAAGGGATCTCATTTAAAAGGACTACGTCCCCATGGCAGAACAAAGACCATTGGTTTTTCACAGGGGATAACTGATTACGGAAAAGAAGAAGATATTGAAACAGCTATTCCTGCCAAACCGGGTGATCTTCTTATTCATCTTGCGCTTACTATTCATAGGGCAGATGGCAATACAAGTAACACCCGCACCAGGAAAGCAATAGGGCTTATTTACTATGGTGAATCCGCACAGGAAGACATAGAAGCAAAAACCGCCTATCAAAAAATACTGGCAGCAGAAAATTATGCAAAAGCGTAAAAGCGGAGTAATAAGTAAATTTTTATTAATCACATTATGTAGTGCTTCCTGGCTGCTGGCAGGATGTGATAGAGCGTCCAATGCTTCCGCCGGTATTTCAGCATCAAAAGGGGAAGTATCTCTTGCACTGTTAGATTGGCTGGTTATTGCCGCTTACCTGTTATCCATGCTCGGCATAGGCTTTTATTATTCGCGAAAAAACAAAAATGAAAATGACTTTTTTTTAGGCGGCGGAAAAATGAATCCCATAGCGCTTGGCCTGTCATTATTTGCCAGCGTAACAAGTTCATTAAGTTATATTGGCTGGCCCGGAGAAATAATAAAATACGGACCCGTAATGTTTGCCGGGGTCATTAGTTTTCCTTTTATTTATTTTGTTGTGGGATGGTTCCTGATCCCCATGTTTAAGAAGATGAATGTTACCAGCGCTTATGAGATCCTCGAGATCAAGCTGGGAGTAAGCATCAGGATACTGGCGACCTTTTTTTTTCTTACGTTACGTTTTCTTTGGATGGCAACCATCATTTATGTTTCTGTTGATATTGTTATCCTTTCGCTTTTGCATATTGACCATTCTTATGGTCTGGTGATAGGCGCCTGCCTGATGTTGGTAACCATCGTTTATACGTCACTGGGTGGCTTAAAAGCCGTAGTGCTTACAGATGTGGTACAGGCATTTATCTTGTTAGGCGGGGCTTTCATAACCATCATCGCGGTAAGTATTCATTTTGGTTCTTTAGTTTCCTGGCTGCCACATAGCTGGTTGCCGCAATGGGGAGAATTGAAACTGGGAGTTGATCCCCAGGACAGGTCTGCCATCGGCGGTGCAATCCTGATGACCTTTGTCTGGTACGTAGCTTCTTCAGGTTCCGACCAAATGACTGTTCAGCGTTTTTTAGCAAGTGAAGATGTGAAATCAGCCCGAAAGACATTTGGTGTTTCCCTGGTAACAGGTTTTATTGGAATGGCCCTTTTAAGTTTGGTGGGCTTTGCTATGATAGCTTATTTCACCGCCAACCCTCAATACATTGCAGTTGGGAAAACCATAGCTACAGACGCAGATATGCTTTTCCCTAAATTTATTGTAATGGGCCTGCCCGTTGGTGTATCAGGTTTGTTGGTGGCCGGCATTATAGCTGCTGCCATGTCTTCTCTTTCTTCCGGGCTTAATTCTACTGCCACCGTTATTTCAGAAGATATCATTAAACGGTTTAGAAAGAATGATAAAAAGACAGTGGGTAATTTGAACCAGGCCAGGAACCTTTCGCTTTTTGTGGGAGTGCTAACTTTGTTGTTAAGTATAGCCATTCCTTATGTAAAAGGTAATTTAATTGATATTACTATTAAAGTAGTAAATCTTTTTGTTTCTCCATTATTTGTTCTCTTCTTCATGGCTCTTTTTGTTCCCTTCGCTACTGCCAGGGGAACTTTTATTGGTGGCATCGCTGCCACGCTCATCGCCATTGCCGTAGCTTTTTTTGGTTTTTTGAGAATTGAAGTATTCTTTATTACAATTGTCTCTCTTTTCGTCGGAATTGTTGCCGGGGTAGTATGCAGTTTTGTCGATCATAAAATTATTGGCAACCAGGAAACTGCATTTAACAGGGTATGAGGTATAAGAAACCTGGTTATGGAGAATCTTATAATAGTTACCCTCATTTTTAGAACACTTAACTGTTCATGCTTCAAACCTCATGCCTCAACCCTCAACCCTCATACCTCATAACTCAAACCTCAAACCTCATACCCAATCCTGAAAAATAGTATTATTAATGTGAACAAAAGTTGTAGGAAAAGAAAAACGTAAAAATTACTTTTAGTTATAAATTTTCTTTTTAGCAATTGCTGGTAATCGGATTTAGTAAATACAAAAATGATAATCTTCCGGTTTAATAATTTAATGCGCTGCTTAATAAAAGAATAACATTCATAAAGTATCGAGCCATGAATGTTTCTTTTTAATACATAATCCACTACCAATTTTGAATGCAAAGAATTCGATTACGTGATATTCTCGTTAATTAAAAACCAAACTAAACAAGAGAAAAACTATGAAAAAAGATTCTACAAAATGGAGTCGAATTGCAAGGAAACTCCAGCAAAAAAAATCCTTTTGGCTTTTGATCTTGCTTCAATTATTTTCTTTTGGCGTTATCGCACAAACCGCAGTTACGGGTACGGTAAAAAATCCAAAAGGAGAGCCCATTCCAAAAGTAAGCGTTTCAGTAAAGGGTTCTGCTAATGGGGTAACTACCGATAGTGCCGGAAAGTATTCCATTAATCTCACTAATCAAAAAGGAACTCTTATATTTTCATTTATAGGAATGAAAACGAAGGAAGTTCCTGTGTTAGGTAACAATGTTATTGACTTAGATATGGAGGATGATTTTGCAACGCTGAATGGCGTGGTGGTGGTGGGTTATGGATCACAGTCCAGAGACGTGGTTACAACTTCCATCTCCAAGCTTGACAGTAAGGTGTTGGAAAATATACCGTATGCAAATGCTGCTTCAGCTCTTGAAGGAACCTTATCAGGGGTACGTGTACAAAGCACTTCAGGGCAGCCAGGCGCTGCACCGCGCATTATAATCAGGGGAGGAACTTCTATTAATAATCCAGACGGAGCGGCTCCCTTGTATATCGTTGACGGTGTTATTCGAAGCAACATGAGTGAAATTAATGCGTCTGATATTGAATCAATACAGGTTTTGAAAGATGCTGCTGCAACGGCCATTTATGGTGCGCGCGGTTCTAACGGGGTAGTGATCGTTGTTACTAAATCCGGGAAGCCAGGCCCCACGCGGGTGACGTATAATTATGATTTATCTCTTTCTGAAGTCGCCAAAAGATATGACGTATTAAACGCCAGGGACTTTGTTTATTTCCAGAGATTGGGAATAAAAGCAACTTCAAAATATATACCCGCTTACCTGGATGTTCTTACAGGCACTACTTATCCGGGTGGAACAGGAAATGATCTGACTAATAAGACCTGGGATAGTGTACAAAAACTTACACCGGAAAATAAACATAAATTAGACGAAGGCTGGGAGAGTATGCCAGATCCCCTTGATCCATCCACAACACTTATTTTTTCCAATACAGATTGGCAGGATGTTTTATATAGAACGGCCGTTTCGCATAATCACGCGTTATCAGTTTCTGGTGGAACGGAGAAATCAAATTTTAGTTTAGGCCTCGGTTACCTCGATGCGCAGGGAATAGCCGCTACTACCGACTATAAAAGGCTTTCATTAAATTTACACGCAGGCATTAAAGTAACGGATGATATTAAGGTGTATGGACAGGTAATGTTTGTCAGTTCAGTGAATCATGCAGTTTTTAGCGAAGGCACTGTTTTCAAATCAAGTCTTATTTTACCGCCTACAGCCAAACGTTACTTTGAAGATGGAACGCTTAGTCCTGGCCAGGGCCTTGGTTATGGAAATACAGAGTATACATTAACTACTTATGAACCCAAGAACAATTCAAACGATTTAACATTGGTAGTAGGTGCACAATGGAAAATACTTCCCGGGTTAGTGTTTGAACCGCGTGTTTCTCTCTATCAAAAAACATTAAACAGCCGTAACTTCCAGAAAGCATATCTTAACGGGCCCCTTACTTTAAATACAGCCCGTGCAGCTTCCGGTTCTTATTCAAAAGAATTTGATCCCCAGGCAGATGCTGTTCTTACATATAACAAGTCTTTCAATAATATACATAATGTCGAAGTCAAAGGAGGCTTTTCTTATTACGGAAGTGATATAGACGCTTTAAGCGCCAACGGGAACATGGCAGCCACTGATCTCATCCCTACATTAAATGCTTCCGGAACACCGGTATCTGTTTCAGGTTCAGAAACGCACCAGGTTATTATAGGATATTTTTCAAGAGCTACTTACAACTACAAACAAAAGTATCTTTTCAATGCGAGCCTTCGCTATGATGGTGCTTCCAATTTGGGAGAGAATCATAAATGGGGACTGTTCCCCGGTGTTTCATTGGGATGGAACCTTCATAAAGAAAATTTCTGGAATATTTTCCCGGAAGATTTGTTTAGAGTAAAATTAAGAGCGAGTTATGGAGTAAATGGTAACATCAGTGGTTTGGGTTTATACCAGGCACAGGGAGCCTATGGCACAGGAAGCCGTTATTCAGGTCTTGCTGCAATTCAAAATACCGTATTGCCCAATTCCAACCTTCAATGGGAACAATCTAAAACACTTGATTTCGGAACAGACATTTCGCTTTTCAATGAGCGGGTAAGCGTGTTGTTTGATGTGTATAGAAGAGTGACAAACAACCTGCTGACAAATTTAAGCATGCCTTTATCCACTGGCTTCACCAGCATCCTCACCAATTATGGATCGCTTGAGAATAAAGGTATTGAAGTGGAACTGAATATAAGGGCGCTTGCTTCCTCCTCCGCTTTTCAATGGAATATTTCTCTTAATGCGGCCAATGTCAAAACCAAAATACTTAAACTTCCCTATAATGCCATTGATAAAAACAGGGTAGGAGGAGAATATGTATATGATCCGGCCCAAGGTAAATATGCCTGGTTGGGCGGTTTACAGGAAGGGGAACAAATTGGTAACTTATATGCCTACAAGCAATTGAACATATATCCAACAGACGCTGATGCTGCCAAGGGCCCGATAGATATGCTTGTGCCCAGGACAGATAAAACCAAATATGGCGGAGATGTTAACTGGCTCGACGTTGATAAAAACGATACCATCAACACAAGAGATCGTATTTACGTAGGCAATCTATATCCACATTTTACTGGCGGCTTTACCAATTCATTTAGTTATAAAAATATCAATCTTTCTGTCCGTATGGATTACACCGTAGGCCATACAATAAATTATGAGACAGGTGGAAGGATTGAAGGTAATTTTTCCGGTGTAAATACTATCGGCAGTAACATTCTCCGGTCGTGGCAAAAACAGGGCGATATAACGGATATACAAAGGTATTACTTCGCAGATCAGAATGCACAATGGAACGTGTGGAACGGCAGAGGCAACTCCAGGTTTTTCCCTAAGGGTGATTTCATGTGTTTAAGAGAAGTGACGTTGTCGTATAATTTGCCAGCCAGGTTTTTGCAAAAATTTAAAGTGGCTGATTTAAGATTTAATGTAACGGGCGCCAACCTCATTTATTTCACAAGCTACCCGGGATTGAACCCTGAAGCTTCAGGAACCGACACTGCATACCCTAATCCAAGGAGCATTGTATTTGGTGCAAACATTATGTTTTAAGTAATTGATAAACCAGATAATCATGAAAAATACATATAAAATTATTATAGGAATTTGTATCATTTTTTTACCGGCACTTTCCTGCACAAAGAGTGTTACCCTGGAACCAGTTAGTTCGATTTCCACAGCATCTTTTTGGAAAACAGAAAACGATGCATCAGGAGCTTTAGTGGGAATGTATGCAAGATTCAGAACTCCGGCAGCTACCTCTCTTTTTTTGTGGGGAGAAGGAAGAAGCCAGGATATGAAGGCATCGTTTGGTGTGGATTTTACCAATACGCGACTTTTTAATAATACGCTGGATGCCACAGATGCAGGGCCAGACTGGGGTACTTTATATACAGTGGTACATGACGCAAATTTGATCCTTAAATATGTGCCCACTATCAAGTTCGCATCTGATGCAGCGAAGAATAATATCCTTGCGCAGGCATATACCATGCGTGCATATCTTTATTTTGTAATGGTAAGAACATGGGGTGCCGTTCCACTGGTTACCGAACCTACGGAAGCGTATGACCCGGAAATTATCAATAAAGAAAGAACATCCGTTGCTGATGTGTTTATATCCATTAAAAAAGATATTGAAAATGCTGTCACACTGTTTTCTGATAACACATATTCTGCCGGAAGGAATATGTGGTCAAAACCCGGCGCCAATGCATTGAAAGCAGATATATTTTTGTGGGCCGGCAAAAGATTAAATGGAGGCCAGGCAGATTTTACAACAGCATTAGCTGCATTAAATACAATAGAAACAAGCGACATTACATTGTTGCCTGACTTCGGAAGGATATTTGACTATGATAACAAAGGCAATAAGGAAATTATCATGGCGGTTAATTTCAAGGAACTGGAATCTACCGGAACTTTTATGGCGAATCTTTATGTATTCAGTGGCCTGCCCACTAATATTTCCCCCGAAGCAAAAGCTACAATAGGCCAGGTTGGCGGGGATAACTACTGGACCCTTCACGAAGAAACGCGTCTTAAATTCAAAGATGATGACCTGCGGAAAAAAGCTTCCTTCCTGGAAGTATATACAAGAGATGCTGCGGGTAATTATTCCGTTTTCTTTACTACGGTTCAGATGAAGTTTAATGGCGTAATAATTTCGGGTGTAAGAAATTTTTATGATGATGTGGTCATCTACCGATACGCGGATGTGCTCTTAATGAAAGCGGAAGCAAAAAATGCATTGGGACAGGATCCTTCTGCAGATATAAATAAAGTGAGGGCACGTGCTTATGGATCTAACTATGCCGCACATATTTTTGTAAACGGAAGTAAAGATGCGAATGATGCAGCCATACTCGACGAACGACTGTTGGAATTGTTGTATGAAGGCAAACGCTGGTGGGATATACTCCGCTTTGGCAAGGCTTTCGAATTGATTCCCTTCTTCAGAGACAAGATTGGCCAGGATTTTAGATTATTATACCCGCTATCATTAAAAGTATTAAGCCTCGAACCAAAAGTAATACAGAACACCGGTTATTGATCGTTTTGATTTCATTAGCTACTATTACAGATATGAAAGAGAAAGAATTATTTGATGTTGGTTTATGTTCCCTGCCAGGGTATTGTTTCAAACGTTCTCATACCATTTTACTTGTCCTTTGCTTCCTTGTTACAATAACCGGTATCAATTCGGTAACGGCTCAGCAAGTAAATAATGATGTTCTGGAAGTAGGGTCGCAACGTCAATTATTCGTGGATGATTTTCTTGTTGACAAACTTTTAGGCAAGGCCGAGTTGCGGCTTCATAATCCAACTCCGCAGAATATAGTGTTAGAAACAAACGAGCCATGGGAAGGCAATGGAACTAATTATGTAACAGTGTTCATGGATGAATCCAAATATCGAATGTATTATCGCGCCTGCCATTATTCTTATCTTGGCGGGAAAGACAGGCCAAACAGCCGGGATATTTATTGTTACGCTGAGAGCACGGACGGCATTCATTGGATCAAACCGGAGTTGGGCATTATTTCATGGAACGGATCAAAAAAAAATAACATTATTATTGACGGTGTAGGAGGTCATGCATTTTCGCCGTTTAAAGATGCCAATCCACAATGCAAGCGGGATGCGAGATACAAGGCACTTGGCTATGGAAGAAGCTCAAAGCACGGACTGTATGCTTTTAAATCAGCAGACGGAATTCACTGGCAGTTGATGGATACCTTACCAGTAATAACCAAAGGTGCATTCGACTCGCAGAATCTTGCATTTTGGGATGCCAGGCGCAGCCAGTACCGTGGTTACCATCGTGATTTCCGTGGCAAAGATGACGTGGATCTTATAAATGCAGGTGCCGATGAAGGGCGTGATATCCGTACGGAGACATCTGATGATTTTCTCCATTGGACGGAGCCTGTGTTCCTGGATTATTCTGCTATCGTTGACCCGGGAATCAAAAAAGACATAATGGTTACCGTTAGTAATACGCAGGTAAATAAGGTTCCCTCCGAAAGGGTCAGTGAATTATATACTAACCAGATTATGCCTTATTACCGGGCACCGGATCTGCTGATCGGTTTTCCAACCCGGTACGCCGATAGGGGATGGACCGAATCGGCAAAGGCTCTGCCCAGGTATGATTACCGCCAGGTGCGTGCCAAAGAATCAAGACGTGAAGGGACAGCCGTAACGGAAGGCATGATCATCTCAAGTCACGACCGGAAACATTTTTCAGTTTGGCCGGAGAGTTTTTTACGACCCGGGTTAAGAAATAGTAATACCTGGTTTTACGGTGATATGTACCAGAACTGGGGCCTCGTGGAAACTAAATCGATGATAGTAGATGCCCCGCCTGAAATTTCGTTGTATGCTACCGAAAGGGCGCTGCAGGAAAAAGGTGTGATCCTTCGCCGGTACACTTTGCGACTTGACGGATTTGTTTCGGTGAACGCACCATTGGCCGGTGGGGAGGTTGTTACCAAACTCATTAAATTCACAGGCAGTAAATTAATGCTTAATCTCTCTACATCTGCCGCAGGCTCTGTGCGTGTCGAGATTCAAAACGCCGATGGGCAAGCTTTACCAGGTTTTTCACTTGGTGACTGCCCGGAAATTTATGGGGATGATTTGGAGAGAGCTGTTGTTTGGAAGGGAAATGCTGACCTGGCAGGTATTTCTGGTAAAGCGGTGCGGGTACGATTTGTGGTCAGTGATGCGGATGTTTATTCGTTTATATTTAAGTAAGTCCCCGTAAGCATGATATCGGTAATTAAAATGTAGAAGGCGGGGAACCAGGAGCAGTCACTTCTTGAAAAGGAGAGAAAGCAGGTCATACAACCTCGTTAATTTGGAAAGATCTAAACATATAAAAATGATCATAAGATTATTAACTTTTATTCTTTTAAACATTCTCGCAAACACTACCTTCAGTCAAACAACCCCCATTGCATTAGGCAGCCAAAGAGAAATCTTTGTTGACAACTTCCTCCTTGACAAATTAGATGGAACGCAGATCGTTCTTCACACCCCACACAACGAAGGCATCGTTCTAAAATTCGATAAACCCTGGGAAGGTAGCTTCTGCGGCTATTGTACCATAATAAAAGAAGGTGAACTCTTTCGCGCTTATTACCGCGGCATTCCTCAATCAGGAAGCGATGGCAATACTAAAGAAGTAACCTGTTACGCCGAATCAAAAGATGGTATTCATTGGGAAAAACCAAATGTAAAGATATATACTATTGATGGTTCGTTGGATAACAATGTGATCCTCGCCAACTCGGCCCCGGCCACTCATAATTTCAGTCCCTTCCTTGATAGTAATCCAAATGTCAAACCCGGTCAAAAGTACAAGGCCCTGGGAGGTACGCAGAAGTCGGGGCTGATTGCATTTGTTTCTGCCGATGGAATTCACTGGAAAAGATTACAGGATAGCGGTGTTTTTAAAAAAGGTCTTTTCGATTCTCAGAATGTTTCTTTCTGGTCTGAAAGTGAGGGTAAGTATTTGTGTTATTTCCGCACCTGGTCCGGGGAAGGTTACAAAGGCTTTCGATCGGTTAGCCGTACCACTTCCAGCGATTTTATCAATTGGTCAGAACCCGTTCATATGTCCTTTGGCGACACACCTAATGAGCACCTATATACGCAGCAAACCAGTGCATATTTCCGCGCTCCGCAGATATATCTCGCCATAGGCGCCCGGTTTATGCCCGATCGCCAGGTGGTGTCAGATGACATGGCAAAAAAACTGAATGTGGATCCTAAATACTACAAGGATTGTTCGGATGCCTATTTTATGTCATCAAGGGGAGGCAGCACTTATAACAGAACTTTTATGGAGTCGTTTATTCGTCCTGCGATTGGCCTCGAGAATTGGGTTTCCCGTTCTAACTATCCTGCCCTGAATGTTATTCAGACAAGCCCCACTGAAATGTCGGTTTATGTAAATGAGAATTATGCACAGCCAACGGCTAACCTTAAACGGTATACATTACGATTAGATGGTTTCACTTCTATCAATGCTCCATTTAAAGGAGGCGAAGTAATAACCAAGCCATTTACATTTACAGGCAAAGAGCTTGAGCTCAATTATTCCACTTCAGCCGCAGGTGAGATCCGCGTAGAGATACAGGACGAAAAGGGCAAACCAATTCCTGGCTTTACGATGAAAGAATCGCAAACGATTATTGGGAACGAAATAATGAGAATTGTATCCTGGAATGGCAATGAAAATATAAGCGCCCTTGCGTCTAAGCCCATTCGTTTGCATATTTATATGAAAGATGCTGATTTATATTCGTTGAAATTTAAATAGTATAATGACAAATCTATTTCAATATAAATCGATCGAATTTCTTTTTAGAGATTGCTTGCTCATTCTAAAAACTTTACATTTCCAAAAGCTGGTTGTTGTTTTTATCATAATAACTGCCACCTGCAACAATCCTGTATATGCGCAGCAATCAGGCAACACACCTTCTAAAGTAATCGATATCGGCTCCAGGCGGGAATTATTTGTTGATGATTACCTGGTAGAAAAGCTTTCAGGTAAAGCCGGGTTCTGCTTGCATCACCCCGAACTGCGGGATGTGGCTATCATACACGATAAACCTTGGGAAGGTAATACCAGTGGCTATCACAGTATATTTAAAGATGGCAATCTCTTCCGTATGTATTACCGCGGCTCGCAGATAACGCTCACTAAAGAAAAGTTTATAGATGCACATCCATTCTATATTTGTTATGCTGAAAGCATCGATGGTTTACACTGGCGCAAACCAAACCTTGGCCTTTTTGATTTTGAAGGTTCAAAAAAGAATAATATAATACTGGCCAGCGGTAAAATAGGTGGCCTGCAACTAAATATGGGTGATAATGCTTCGATGTTTAAGGATGAGAATCCGGACGCCTCACCCGATGCCCGGTACAAAGCCATGGTGTGTTCCAGCAAGCCAAAAGGATTGTACGTTTTTAAATCATCGGATGCCATTCATTGGCTTCCCATGAACAAAGAACCGGTTATTACCGAAGGCGCATTTGACTCGCAGAACATCGCCTTTTATGACAGCGTTAAAAATGAATACCGGTGTTATTGGCGCTATTTTAAGGAAGTAGCTAATGCTAACACCGTCAATAAAATCGGTATCAGGGCAGTTAGAACGGCGGTTTCAAAAGACTTCCTGCACTGGACGGAAATTAATGATGTGGCATATAATGATTCTCTTCCCATTGAATTGTACACGAACCAGGTAAAAACATATTACCGGGCGCCTCAGATTTTTATCGGTTTACCTACACGTTATATTGAACGCGGCTGGTCACCCTCTATGCGGGCATTGCCAGACGGGGAACACCGGGAGTTGCGCAGCAGCCACAACCTGCGATATGGCACTGCCCTTACCGATGCTATGTTAATGACGAGCAGGGATGGCATTCAATTCACGAGATGGAGTGAAAGTTTTTTGCGCCCTGGCATTGAGCGGGATGGTACCTGGAATTACGGGCAGCAATATATTGGATGGGGTATGATTGAAACAAAATCTAATCTCAAAGGAGCGCCTTACGAACTTTCTTTTTATTCAACGGAAAGCTCCTGGACCAGCAATGCACCTACGAGCGACCTTCGTCGGTACACGTTACGACTGGATGGGTTTGTTTCCGTGCAATCTCCCATGAGTGGAGGCGAACTCCTTACCAAACCCCTCCGTTTCCAGGGCAAAAAACTGTCGCTTAACTTTGCCACTTCAGTGGCCGGTGAATTAAAAGTAGAGATCCAGGATGAGAATGGGAAAGCATTTCCAGGCTTTAGCCTGGATGATTGTTCGCCTGTTTTCGGTGACACTATTGAGCGCGCAGTGACATGGAAACAAGATAGTGATCTGAATACCTTGTCAGGCAGAATAATACGATTAAGATTTGTGTTGCAAGATGCAGACCTGTACTCGTTTCAATTTCATAATTAGCGTGCAATGGCTATCAGCTATCTGCTATCTGCAGAGAATATAGCGAAGGGTTTAGCCGAAAGCCGAAAGCCGAAAGCCGATAGCTGAAAGCCGAAAGCTGATAGCCAATAGCTGATAGCCGAAACCTCATAACCATTTAACATTTCCGCCATGAATTATACCACAAAAGGCAAAAATTTTTTGCCCGTTTTAATCTTCAGTATCTCCTTCTTAATTGCCGGGGTAAATAGCCCCGGCCAATTTTTAGCTGGTCAAAAAAATGTTTCGCCAGGTGTTAGTAAAATAAAGGATATAGTCATCTACCAGGATTCTATATTTTATTCGTCTTTTCCCTCCATCGTAAAACTTGCGAATGGCAGACTGCTGCTCGCTTTCAGAAGGGCGCCGGAACGCAGGCAATTAGGAGAGAAGGCCACCAATCATGTTGATCCGAACAGTTACCTGGTGATGATGCAGTCTAAAGATGGGGAAGCCTGGGCAAAGCAACCTGACCTTTTGTATGCGCATGCATTCGGTGGTTCACAGGATCCTTGTTTATTACAATTACGGGATAACAGCCTGCTATGTGCCAGTTACGGGTGGGGTTTCATGACGGCGGAGGCCCTGGCTGGTCTGAAGCAAACAACTTCGCAAAACGCAAAAGGAAGCATTTTTCTTGGCGGATATCTCTTACGTTCCACCGATGGAGCAAGAACCTGGCAGGGGCCAATTTATCCCCCGCATATTGCACCCGAGATTAACAGCGATCCCTACGGAAAGCCAGTGCCGGCGTATAACAGGGGCGCATTGTATGAAGGAAAGGATGGGCGTATCTTTTGGGTAGTTGCGGCTAACGATTCCAGATCGCCTGGCAAAACTTCCACGCATTTACTGATATCTACCGACAAAGGTTTAACCTGGCGTTATTCCTGCCCGGTAGCGGTAGATGAAAAGGTAACATTTAACGAAACGTCTGTGTACGAAACGCCAAAAGGGGATATAGTGGCTTTTTTGCGTACGGCTCAATTCGATGACCAGGCATGCATTGCCCGGTCTACCGATGGTGGTAAAAGTTTTCAGCCCTGGGAGAAAATGGGTTTCCAGGGTCATCCATTGCAGGCCTTACGGCTTCCAGACAAACGCGTTTTACTATCTTACGGTTACCGTCATACGCCATTCGGTATTCGTGCCCGCATTCTGAATGCGGAATGTACCGATTTTGCCACAGCACCGGAAATAATTTTACGCGATGATGGCGGTAGTTCAGACATCGGATATCCATGGGCGGTACTCCTGGATACAAATCGCGTACTGGTGACGTACTATTATAACATAAACAATGGCCCGCGGCATATTGCCGGTACTATCCTGCAAATTAAATGATCGGGTAATTAATAATTAAACAGGTCAATGAAAATAATAAGCAAGGGCGTTATTCCAAAACCTGTAAGTGACAAAAATTTTAACAGCAATGCTTTTCCCTGTCTGGTAGTATTGCCTTCGGGAAGATGGCTGGCGGCTTTCAAAGCCGCTGAGAAGAAGGGTGACTGCGATTTTATGCATGCGGTAATGACCTGGTCAGATGATGAAGGCAAGACATGGATCACACCCTTTGAACCTGTTAAACTTCCTGCCATAAATGATGTTCCCGGCCAGAGCCGCATAACATATTTTTTGTCATTGGGTGGAAGGCGTGTTCTTATGGTAAGCAACTGGGTAGATTCTTCCGAATTATCAAAACCATATTACGATCCCCTTCATGAAACCTTGAAAGACACGCGGATATTTTTTTGTTTCTCTGAGGATGAAGGGGAGATATGGTCAAGTCCAGAGTTAATGGACACAAGTCCTGTCAACGCTCCGGTGCCTCTTACAGGCCCTCCTTTTATGTTGAAAGATGGCACCATCGTTTGCCAGTTTGAAGTGAATAAACATGTTGGCGATATTTCTGTTTGGGTACATAAATCAGCTATGATCTTTTCCCGCGATGGGGGCAAAACCTGGGGAGATACAGTGATAATCACCAACGTTCCCGCTATGTATTATTGGGACCAGCGCCCAAACGTTTTAAGGGACGGCCAAACCATTGTAAATTTTTTCTGGACGCTTGATGGAAAGAAAAATCAGTATCAAAATATTCATGCCGCTGAAAGCCGCGATGGTGGAAGAACCTGGGGAGAGATATGGGATACCGGCATCTATGGCCAGCCAGGTCAGCCTGTTGACCTCGGCGATGGAAGGTTAGCTACAATAGAGATAGATAGAACCATAAGTCCGGTGATAACGATACGCACTAGTGGCGACCATGGAAGAACTTATGCAAGCACTTTAATAGTGTATGATGGTAACCTTAAAAAGCAGGACAGCCGGGATATAAGTATGAATGATGCATGGGATGAAATGGTACGCTTCTCCGTTGGGCATCCCAACCTGGTTAGACTGGGAAGCGGAGAGTTGTTAGCCTATTATTATGCAGGCGATCATTGCGATAGCACGAGTGTTAATTTTGTAAGGATAGGAATTAATTGTTAATGGTTAATGGTTAATTGGGAATCGAATGTTGGTGTTTTTATAGATTGTGGTTTTGGTCAGACCCTGCTTAAACCTGTAAGGTTTGAACCCTGGTTGCCGGCATTAAAATCGCAAACCTTACAGGTTTTATACGGCATGTTTCCATTCGATGGATTTGATATTTTTCAATTAATTTAAAATGGGTTATAGCTCATATATGAAAGTAAAATGCCTGTTATTTGTTTTTGTTTACTGCGCTCTTTATTTCCTTCCTGGTAAAAAAGAAAATTACCAGGGATGGCTAAACGCAGATAACAAAGTAGACACCGTCCAACCACCAAGTCTGTCAGACCTCACTGGCCCCTGGCAACTCCTCATAGATGATTACCTTATCGATAATAAAGAAAACATCCATCGAACTTATCATCCCTTTACAAAAAATCCAAATAATCCCATACTCGTCGCCGATAAACCCTGGGAAGGCCGGGTAGCATATTTATACGGCACGGTATTACCCAACGAAGAAAAAAATGGTTACAGGATGTGGTACCAAATTTGGCGGGGTGAGTACGACAACCTTTATGCAACAAGTAAAGACGGCTTAAACTGGATAAAGCCGGAATTAGGCATTGTAGACTTCAAAGGCTCAAAGGCCAATAATATCTTTTTCCGGCGCACCAGGGAAGATCATCTGCCGCAGGTTATTCATACTCCCTGGGAAAAAGATCCCAACCATCGCTACAAATTGCTCAATTATGATTATGGACGCACAAAACCTGATCATTTGATAAGTGGAATCTGGGGTGCTTATTCCGCTGATGGTATCCATTGGACGGACGCCGCGCACAACCCTGTACTCAAAGATCCCGGTGACGTAGGAAATTTCGTATGGGATAGCCACACGATACGTTACATTGGTTATCCAAAAGTATTCGCACCTGTTCGCGGCTTCAACCGAAGGGCTGTTGGCTTCTCCGCCACAAGAGATTTTGAGAACTGGCCCTCGGCCCAACTCATTTTGCTGCCTGATGAAATAGATGATCGCTGGGTGACCCTTAAAGACCAGCGCACCGAATTTTACGGCTTAAGTGCCTTCCCTTATGAATCCGGTTATCTTGGCTTTCTCTGGATTTTCCATATTACTGATGGCAAAAATGACGGGCCCATTTATTGTGAGATTGTCAGCAGCCGGGACGGTATTAACTGGGTGCGCCAGGAACCTATAAATGGGGAAAGAATGCCCATCTTACCCCTGGGTCCAAAAAACGCCTGGGACCAGGGAATGGTATTTTCAACCAACCATCCTTTGGTAGAAAATAATATCATCAAACTCTGGTACGGAGGTTCTTCTGTAACTCACAGCGCCCATGATGACTCGGCAAGATCGGGCATCGGTTTGGCGACATTGCGGAAAGACGGCTTCGCTTCACTTGATGCTGCAGGAGTTACAGGTACCATTACTACAAAGCCACTCAAAAATCTTCATGGATCACTGTTTATAAATGCCAATGCCGGCAAAGGTTCCATAAAAGTAGAAGTGCTTTCTGCAGATGGAAAAGTGTTGCCTGGATTCAGCAGTAATGAGTGCGATGTTATTCATGGTGATAATACTAAACTCCAGGTCAGCTGGAGGACCAATAAGCTCTTACTCAATCATCCCGGGAAATACCGCCTGCGATTCATTTTGCAAAACGCGTCCCTGTATTCTTTTATGGGAGGTGATAGTGTTGACATCGCAGATCCTGTTCAACCCGGAGAATTCCGGCTGAGTGCCGCAAAGTTTCCACCTGGTGATGTGCCGCCGGCTAAAAAGATTGAGCTCTTAAACACCTGGCATCTTGGCCCTCAATTTACCCTGGCCGCTATGGTAAAAACGTCCAACAAAAAACTAACGCGACTCTTCAGCAATTACCGGGGCAGCGGCGAACTGGTAACAGGGGAACTGCTTTTTGATTTCGATCCCACCGGCAAAGAAATCAACGGTTTGCGTTTTAATGTCAATGGGCAATCGGCCATGTCGAACCCCTTGAAATTTGATGATGGAAAGTATCATCATCTTGCCGTAACCTATGATAAAGGAAAGGTTATCTTTTATTTAGACGGTAAAGAAGCAGGCCAGGCAAAACTCCAGCTAGGTGCCGCTCATTTATTTAGCGACAAATCCGTTCGCCGCTATTTCGAGCAACCCAATGCTTTGCCTGAGGTTGGCATTCACCTGGGAGGCAATCTTTGTCTGGGCAGCGATATAGGCGGGCGCTTCGTGACTTATAAAGACGAAGTGATCGCTTCACCCCAGGCTCAGTTTACAGGAGTTACGGATGACGTGCTGGTGATACAAAAGGTTTTAACAAGTAGTGAAATTCTGCAGCTTATAAAGAAGTAAATTATTCCGCTGTATCAGCCGATAGCTGAAAGCCAACCCCCAATTCTGAAAGATAGTATTGCAAATACAAATAATAGTTGCAACAATAAGCCATCGTGAAGATTATATTTGACAAAACAATTATGAGCGAATTAACGTATTTTGTACCTATCACTCATAAAACGTAATACCCATATCTTATGCTACCAGCACCTTCTGTTATCTCAATACCTGCAACAAAATTGCCATCAGGTGCCTGGCTGGTAGTGGTATTACTTTTTTTTGTCGGCGCCTTAAACTACCTCGATCGTACCATGATCATCACCATGCGTGAATCGATCGTAACAGCGATGCCTATGACCAACGCACAGTTCGGATTGCTCACCTCTGTTTTTTTATGGGTGTATGGTTTAATCAGTCCTTTTGCGGGCTTCCTGGCCGACCGGTTTAACCGTAGCCGCGTTATTATCGTTAGCCTGTTTGTATGGTCTGGTACTACCCTGCTAACATCGTATGCCACTACCTTTGAAGAATTGCTGGCCACGCGAATACTGATGGGCGTTAGCGAAGCCTGTTACATTCCTGCTGCCCTGGCGCTTATTGTAGATTACCACCAGGGTACCACCCGTTCACTCGCAACCGGAATTCATATATCGGGTGTAGTGGTAGGACAAAGCCTGGGTTTTTTGGGTGGCTGGATTGCCGAGGATTATGACTGGACCAAGTCTTTCACTATCTTTGGACTGATAGGAATGGTTTATTCCTTGGTATTGCTATTTATACTTCGGGATGCTCCGCAAAGGATTGAAAAGAGTACTGAAAAGTCAAAAGATAAAATAACTTTTTTATTCGGTATCAGGGATCTCTTCAAGCGAAGATCTTTTATCCTGATGCTGGTGTTCTGGAGTTTACTGGGAATTGTGGGTTGGATGACTGTGGGATGGCTGCCGACATTTTACCAGGAGCAATTCAAACTGTCACAAGGGATAGCAGGTTTGTATGCTACCGGTTATTTATATCCCGCATCTATCATTGGTGTTATCCTCGGAGGTTATTTAGCCGACCGTTGGGCAAAAACCAACCCACGTGCACCGGTGCTTATTCCCATAATAGGGCTTTGTATTGCAGCGCCCTGTATTTTCATTGCAAGTATTTCTACAGTGCTCCTGTTCACTATTTCCATGTTTTTTTTATACGCGCTTACACGGTTGTTTAGCGATGCCAACATGATGCCTATTCTTTGCCAGGTTTCCGACCCTCGTTACCGCGCAACAGGATACGGTATTCTGAATATGTTCGCCTGTATTGTAGGGGGAATTGGAATATATGCAGGAGGAATAATGCGTGACTTACATGTTAATCTTAGCCGGGTTTTTCAAACCGCCTCGATAGTGATGCTGATTTGTATCGTGATTCTTTATATGATAAAGCTAAAACCGGTTGATACATTAAAGCAGGAAAATGGATAATCGCACATCTGTGATAAGCAGAAGGATGTATCAAAAAGGAGGCACAATTTCCCCAACGGTCAAAATTTTAATAGATGAAATTTGAGAAATTTATCACAAATAATGATCGGGATTTAATGTCGAGGCTCAATGGATTTATACCGGATGAAATTTACGATATTCATACGCATCCTTATAATCCTTCTCATTTTGCACCCGATGCATGGCCATTCTTAAAAGATGCCGGTACCCTGGGTTGTGTAGCGCATCGTAATACCCTGTTAGGTTACATGCCCACAAAAACGATTCATGGCCTTTATTTCGGCATGCCTCATCGTAGTGCTGATCGAACAACAATGAACACATGGGTTAGGGAAGAAACGAACCGTAACGGTTCGCCAATCAGCCGGTCGCTGAAAGTAGTAACCCCTTCTGATGACCCGGTGTTACTCGCTGATGAATTGCGAAGAGGAATGTTTATAGGGTTTAAAGTATATCATATTTATTCATCCCGGCCCGATACCATGAATGCCTCCATCACAGAATATGCTCCCGATTGGATGTGGGAAATATTGCAGGAAATGCAAGGCATTATGCTGTTGCATATTGTTCGTGACGGGGCAATGGATGATATAGATAATCAAAAGGAAATAAGACGGCTTTGCAAGAAGTATCCGAAAGTTAAATTGATATTGGCTCATATAGCGAGGAGTTTTAATTATCGCAATGCCCGCAACGGATTACAAACACTAACGGATATTGATAATGTAGTGGTGGATACTTCTGCCATCTGCGAAGCAGAATCTTTTGCAGCGGCACTAAAAATAGTAGGGCCACGCAGAATGCTTTGGGGCTCTGACTTTGCCGTAAGTGAAATGCGTGGTCGTTGCATTACTACCGGGTCGCATTTTTTCTGGCTTCACCCTCAACTGATCAGTCAGGATTATCACCCGGCTACCACGAGCCAGATGACGTTGATCGGGATAGAATCTTTACTCACTCTCCAGGAAGCATGTGAAGATGCAGGGTTAACCAAATCTGATATAGAGGATATTTTTTTGAACAACGCTTTACGATTATTGAAACCTCATCTACCACCAGATGCTCAACCGGCTGAAACAAATGGAGCTGCTCTATGGCAACACGCGCGAACAGTTATTTCGGGAGGCACCGGCCTGCTTTCCAAACGTGCTGAAATGTTTGGTGCACAGCAATGGCCAACATATTTCTCCCGCTGCTCCGGTTGTGAAGTGTGGGATATGGCCGGAAAAAGATATATTGATTTTGCAGGAGGCATTGGCGCGGTGCTCTTAGGTTATGCGGATGAAGATGTTACTAAAGCCGTACAACGACGGGTAGCATTTGGAACCTATTGTTCCCTTGTTAGCCCGCAAGAAATAGCCCTTGCCGATAAACTGCTTGAATTACATCCCTGGGCCGGCAAGGTTCGCTATGCACGGGGTGGTGGGGAGGCCATGACGATGGCAGTGCGTATTGCAAGGTCTGCGACAGGCAAAAGCGGCATAGCTTTTTGCGGGTACCATGGCTGGCATGATTGGTACCTTGCCGCGAACCTGGGTGAAAGCAATGCGCTGGATGGGCATTTGTTGCCCGGGTTGGCTCCTAAAGGCGTTCCCAGGGAGTTACAGGGCACTTCTGTTCCATTTGTTTACAACGACTTTGTTTCTTTTGAAAAAGCGCTGTCTAAACTGGATGGTACCCTTGCGGCTGTTGTAATGGAGCCGATGCGTTCACAGGAACCAAAGGATGATTTTGTAGCTAAAGTTGCCGCGAAGTGCCGCGAATGCGGGGCGGTGTTTGTTGTGGATGAAATTACCAGCGGATTACGATATGGGTTTCCCGGCGCACTTTCCAGGATAGGCATTGATCCGGATATCGTAGTGTATGCGAAAGCCATGGGCAACGGTTTCCCATTTGCGGCTATAGTAGGCCGTGAGGAAGTCATGAATGAAGCGGATGGTAGTTTTATTTCATCCAGTTACTGGACAGACGGTATTGGTCCCGCCGCCGCATTAGCCACCCTGGAAAAGATGCAGCGACTGGATGTTCATCAAATAGTCTGGGATAGGGGCATCTCGCTTCTTCAATCGTTAAAGGAATTAGCAGCGCGCTGTCCCTCTCTAAAACTACAAGTGGGGGGCATGCCATCGACGCCAACACTGGCTTTTCAACTCGGTGAACATTCTGCCGCAGTCAAAACAATGTACGTATCTAAAATGCTTGAACGCGGATTTTTGGTATCCTCCATTTTTTATTTGATGTACGCCCATGAAGAACGTCATATAACACTTTTGTTAGAAGCCCTGGATATTGTTTTTAGGGAGATGGCAGATATTATTACAACCGGAAACTTTACAGAAGAAGCAACAACGGCGGTAAGTCAGCCTGGATTCATTCGGCTGGCGTAAGTAAAAAACATTGGCCTGGCGGAACGATAAAATAGGATGTTCATTGCCGATAGCCGATAGCTGAAAACCAATAACCACTTAAATTATAAAATATTTCACAATGGTACAAATGCGTAAAAGCAAGGTTCTTCAAAAATTGAGGGCCGGTGAAATCACCAGTTGTTTTAAAATTAATCTCGCAGATGCCCGGGTCTGTGAACTGGCAGCTATTTCCGGTTTTGATTGCGTCTGGATGGACCAGGAACATATAGGGCAGGATTGGTCGATCATCGCGTCCGGTGTATGGGCCACGAAAGCGCATAATGCCGATATTATGGTCCGCGTTTCCAGGGGAGCATACAGTGATTACATAAGACCGTTAGAACTCGATGCTACCGGTATTATGGTGCCGCACATTATGGGATTGGAAGATGCAAAAAAGGTGATTGAAATGGTCCGTTTTCATCCCATAGGCCGCAGGCCCATTGATGGGGGTAATGCCGATGCTGCCTATACCGCCTTAGATTTTAATGAGTATCTTAAGCAGGCCAATGAACAACGGTTTGTTATTTTCCAGATAGAAGATCCTGAACCACTCGATGAGCTGGATGCAATCGCCGCGCTCGAAGGGTTTGATATGCTTTTTTTTGGCCCGGGAGACTTCAGCCAGGGTATTGGCGCTCCGGGCGATTGGAAACATCCAAAGCTCATTGAAACCAGGAAAAGGGTAGCTGCGGTTGCCAATCAATATCGCAAGTTTGCCGGTACGGTGGGAAGTGCTGAAAACCTGGAGGAGTTGATCGCAATGGGCTATCATTTTGTAAGCGTAGGCGCCGATGTGGTAGGTGTAAAAAATTATTGCCAGGAAATTGTTTCAGCTTTTCACCGGTCCGATGAAATAAAAAAGAGTGGTTCTTATTTGGATACCTAAGAAGCATAAAATGAAAAAAAGGAAATTGGGAAAAACGCAGATGGAAATTTCCGAGATCGCTTTTGGCGGTGTGGAGATAGGAATACCTTATGGCATAGGTATAAAAAGTGCCGCCGATATGCCAACCGAACAAGAAGCAATAAACCTTCTTCATGCTTCAGCTAACGCAGGAATTAATTTTTTTGATACGGCTCGTTCATATGGAAACAGCGAGGCCATTATGGGTAAAGCATTTGCAGGCAGGCGGCAGGAGGTGATCTTCTCCACCAAATGCCGGCACTTTCGTGACAAGGATGGTAAAATGGTATCGGAAAATACTATAAAGAAATTAATTGAAGATTCTTTAGCGGAAAGCCTGTTTGCTCTTCAAACAGATTATCTTGATATTTTCATGCTACACCAGGCCGATTTGGAAATTCTGGATAACCAAACGATTACAGAAATTTTTAAAGACATAAAAAGCAAAGGTATCACCAGGGCTATAGGTGCCTCCACGTACACTACCCAGGAAACAGAAAAAGCCATTCAGTCGGGTACCTGGGATGTGGTTCAGCTTCCATTTAATCTTATGGATCAACGCCAGAGTGAACTGTTTGATATCGCTGAAAAAAAGGAGGTAGGCATAATGGTGAGGTCGGTGCTGCTCAAAGGACTCTTAAGTGATCGCGGTAAAAATTTGCACCCTGCATTACGGGATGTTCAATCGCATATAAAAAGGTATGATGAACTTCTAGGTGCCAGATTTCCTGATTTACCAACACTTGCCATAAAGTTTGCTTTATCTTTTGAACAGGTGACTTCTGTTTTAATTGGAATGGATCGTATGGACTATCTCCATCAATCGCTGAAAACCGCAGATGGAAAGTACCTTGACAAAGACCAGATACAAAAAGCACAACATCTTGCCTATCCCGACCAGGCTTTTTTGAATCTGCCATATTGGGACAGGATGGGCTGGCTTACTTAACTAATGAGGCCCTGTTGGCCTGGCGGGAAAAACGTTGAAAAAGCCTGTAAATAACCAGGCCTGTTAAGGCGCCAAAAGTATTAAGCAGAATATCATCTATATCGGCAACTCCCAGGTAAAAAACATATTGAATCAATTCTATACATAAGCTAAAGAAAAACGCCGAAAGCATTACCGCTACAGCATTCTTTATCCTGAACACCAGGATCAGAATAATTGAAAATGGTATGAATAAGCCGATATTACCTAATAAATTAACGAAGTAATTATATCCTTCATGATTGGCTTTTGCTTTAAAGAGATAACGCAGGTTTCTTTTTATAGGTACCAGGTTATAAAAATGGTCGGTAAGGTGCCGTCTTCTCCTGGCCAAAAAGACGATGTATACAAGCAGGCTAAAATAAGTAACAGTGCCTGTCCATTTCAAAAATTTCATATATTGTCTGGATTAAATAACGCAAAACGGGCAGCTCACCCGTATGTTTATGATGTTTATTCCTGGATGCAGGAAGGGCGTTTGTAGGGGGCGGGGCTTGTCTCCGTCCTGTTACAAAGGGTATATGTGGTATTTTATTGACGTTCCCGATAAAATTCTGGCAGTTTCGTATGCAGCCAGGGCGGGGCAAACCCCGCCCCCACAAGCACCCCTTAAAAAATCGTCTACAAAATAACTATCAAAAACCATTTTGTTTACCTCAAATATTCATTGTTTTCCTATACTCCGTCGGCGTCATGTTCTTGATTTTTTTAAACTGCCGGTTGAAATTCGCCAAATTATTAAAGCCGCACTCATACGCCGCCTCCACTACGTTTTTATTCTTCTCTACCAGCAATTTACAGGCATGGCCAATTCTTATTTCATTTAAGTATTCTACGAAAGTAACTCTATAATGCTCTTTAAAGAAATTGCAGAAGGTGGTTATGGCCATATTAGCTACTGACGCAATTTCAGAAAGACTGATTTCGTTGTCGAAATTGCGCATAATATACTCGGTAATATTACTAAACCGGTCGGAGCCTTTGAGGGAAATATTCTGCACAAAACCAACGCTCGCCAATAGTTTGTATTCTTTTGTGCTGGAAAGAATATCAAAAATATTAAAAAGCAAAGAGAGTCGTTGAAGGCCATTGGCACCTAACATTTTTTTCATCAACTCATTGATCTGCACTTTGGTTTTTCCCTTTATTTCAATGCCATTGTGAGACAATCGAAGGATCCTTTTAAAGTTGTTCATTTCAGGAATTTCCAAAAAATCCTCCCCTAAAAAGTCATTTACAAACTGAACGACTATTGCATCGGCAGCATCCCCTTCATTCCGTTGAATATAAATGGGATCATTCACCCAAACATGGGGTAACAGGGGCCCCATCAATACAAGATCTCCCTCAGCAAAATGCCCGATATGATCCCCGACCATCCTCCGGCCAGTACTTTTGGTTACCTGAACTAATTCATATTCCGGGTGAAAATGCCAGGGAGCAGGAAAATATGTACCTTTTTCTCTGAAAACAATAAAAGATTTATCGATCTCCTTTGGCAGTCTTTGCTCTACAGCTTTCATTGTAATAATATTTAGTGTTTCACATCTAAATTCATTTACTTATCTTGTATATAGCAAACAAGGTCCCTCAGTTAAAAGGATCTTTGGCCATCATTTTCAGAAATATTCATATGGTGCCGAAGGTTAAATTTATAAAATTTATTGTGTTAAGTGTGTGATATTTTGGGATCAGGCGCAAAATATTGAAAGTAGTGTGCCTTTTATATTTCAAATTATGCTTTAAGAAGAATGACATAAATTAATTATACGCCAGGTTACTCTTCATAATTAGGTGCTTTCTATTAACCTGGGGCGGCTTTTAAATGTTTCCGACGACACTTTAGGATTAACAACGGATTGTTGGTATTCGTTGATGATGCCATGAGATGGGAATTTTTTGGTAGTGGTTTATCCACTAGTAAGTGGTGACAGCTCAAAACTTATGAGGTATTTCTCCACAGCTTTCATCCTTCGGGCTCAAAGCTATAAGGTTTGCTATTTTAGTGCTGGCACCACGGATTCAAACCTTAATAGGTTTATTCCTTAAGGCTGTCATCTGCTTTAATTTATATAGCAGGGGAATTCTTCAAAAGAAAAAAATAGAATTGATCGTATGTAACAGTTGATTCAGATTGCAAAACATATGGTTTTCAAGGTCAGACTAAACACTACCCATAAACGAAGAAATTAACGGACAAGTATAACATCAGAACAACGCGCATCATTGAAGGTTTTAATAGTGCTACAGATGCGGAAATGGTTGAAAGAGATGTATATGTAATTGAATACGGTGCATGGGGTGGAAATATTTGGAAGGTTTCCATGTTTAAAAAATAAAAGATATAATAGAATATAAGGTTTTAACCTACCTATTAAACCCGATTGCTCGTATTATGTCAACTTTAAAACGACGCTTTGGCTATCAGCTGTCAGCTATCGGGAAGAATCATTTCTCGCATTGTTTTCCTGATGGCTGACCGCCGATAGCTGACCGCCGATAGCTGATAGCCATAATAACCGACAGTTTGTAATTTACATGACACTATATTTATAATTTGTGTCTTATCTTACTAATTCAAAAAAAATAAAACATGCTAAACGCTTATAACCATATCAAAAAAATTAAATTCATCCTTTTCTCTCTAATGGTATTGCTTACACTCAAAACCATTTCTTTTGCGCAACCAAAGGAAATATTGTATGCAGGTACTTACTCCGACAGGGGTAGCAAAGGAATTTATGTTTACCAGTTTAACCGGGCCGATGAAAAATTAACTGAACTGCAAACGGTAACAGAAGGGAAAAGTCCTAATTACCTGGAGGTTCATCCTAACAAAAAATACCTGTATGCTGTTTATAACGAAGGTTTGCAAAAAGTAGATCAGAATGGACGCGTAATGTCTTTTAAAATTGATCCGGCTAGCGGGTTTCTAACAAAGCTTAACGAGGTGTCATCAAACGGCCGCGGGCCCGCGCATGTAAGCGTTGATCCAAAAGGCAGGTTTGTTTATGTGTCCAATTACGGGGAAGGTACCTTTTCTGTTTACAGGATAGCACCGGATGGCAGTCTGGGTGAAGTTACAGACACGATCAGGCATACCGGGAAAAGCTCGGATACTTCCCGTCAGAAAGCTCCTCATGTACATTCCATAATCCCTTCAGACGATGGAAAATTTATTTATGTTTCTGACCTTGGCATTGATAAAGTAATGATTTACCAGGTAAATAGCAAGACAGGCAAAGTGACCCCGGCCAAAATGCCTTTTGGCTCAAATACTCCCGGTTCGGGTCCCAGGCATTTTGCCATTCATCCGAACGGCAAGTTTGCTTTTTCCGCGGAAGAGATGAGTTCTACAGTATCATCCTTCACACGTGACCCATCTACCGGCGCCTTAACGAGCCTGTCGCGTATGAGTATGCTCCCCGCCGACTTTAAAGAAGTGAATTCTGCTGCCGATATCCATTTTTCTCCTGATGGCAAATTCTTATACGCCTCTAACCGTGGCCATCAAAGCCTGGTAATTTATGCCATTGATGCCAATACCGGCAAAATGACCTTAGTAGGAAACGAAGATACACATGGCAAGCACCCGAGAAACTTTTGTATGGATAGCAAGGGGTTGTATGTGTTTATCGCCAACAGGGATACAGACAATATCACGATTTTTAAGCGGGATTCGGCTACCGGGAAACTCACATATACCGGTGAAGCATCAACGCCGGCGGTGGTTTGCATAAAACAATTGTTTCTTAACTGATTTTGCGTTTAATGTGGAAACTGTGAAAAAAGGAGAGGAACTTTATTTCTTATATTGCTTCTCATGCCATGGAGAAACAGGGTCCGGCGAAGGTCTGGGAGGAGCCAGTTAGTTATTAAGCCTGCCAATTTTCACGATGAAAAAGTTGCTAAACAAACGGATGGCGCTTTATTCTGGAAGATAACCAATGTCCGTGGAAATATGATCCCTTTTAAAGAGGGTTTAAAAGCGGAAGAGAGCAAAGATATTCTATTCACGAACTGCAAAAAGGATGGAGTTGTTGTTATCGGTATATGATTGATAATCGGTAAATCAATACCATTGAATAAAGATCGTATTTAGGTTAAAGGCTGCCTAAACCTATAAGGTTTGAACTTCGGGGTGCGGACACTAAGAAAGCAACCCTTATAGGATTGTGCGACATTTCATCATTTGATGAATAATGATCAGTAAATTTCCAGGCAGAAATCCGGTTGAAAACACTAAATTTCCGGCAGGTAACTAACAGCAGTATGAGAGTAAACATCCTTTTGGCATTAATTTTTGTGATCATAATCAATAGTGGGTGTAACGGTACTGATAAAAAAACCGGCACCTGGAGTGTTTACAAAGCCGATGCAGCAAGCACCAGCTATTCCGGTCTCAAACAAATCAACCGAGAGAATGTAAAACAGTTACAGGTAGCCTGGACGTATGCCATGAACGATGCGGTGGATACTTCGCGTATTGGTCGCAGTGAGTGTAACCCGATAATCATCGATGGCATTATGTATGCCACCTCTGCCAGGCACCGCGTATACGCAATTAACGCGGCTACCGGCAAAGAAGCCTGGAGTTTTGATCCTTTTAATGGAGGCGAAGGAGGCGGAGTAAACCGCGGAGTTACCTATTGGGAAGAAGGTAAGGATAAACGAATCCTGTTTACGGCCGGCGATCATTTGTTTGCCGTGGAAGCAGCAACCGGAAAACCAATCATGACTTTTGGTGACAGCGGAAAAATAAGTATGAACATAGGCTTCAGGGGTGATCCGTCAAAAATTTCTGTTATACCAACTTCTCCTGGCATCGTCTACAAGGATTTATTAATTATGGGTACTGAAGTATCGGAGCTATATGGCGCCGAGCCTGGATATATTCAATGTTATGATATCAGGACCGGGAAGTTGGTATGGACCTTTCATACCATCCCTTTGCCGGGAGAAGCGGGATACGAAACATGGCCTGAGGATGCCTATAAATATGCTGGCGGAGCCAACGCCTGGGCAGGGTTGAGTCTTGACGAAAAAAGAGGAATGGTATTTCTGTCACTGGGTTCTCCTACCTATGATTTCTATGGCGCCGATCGAAAAGGAATGAACCTGTATGGAAATTGTGTGCTGGCTTTGGATGCAGAGACGGGTAAACATAAGTGGCATTTTCAAACCGTGCATCATGACCTTTGGGATTACGACCTGCCAGCTCCTCCGAATTTAGTGACCGTTGTTAAAGATGGAAAAAAAGTAGATGCGGTAGCGCAGGTATCAAAGGTTGGCTTTGTATATGTACTTAACCGTGAGACCGGCGAATCATTGTTTCCCATTGAAGAGCGCAAGGTGCCGGTTTCTTACGTGCCCGGAGAAGAAGCCTGGCCCACCCAGCCATTCCCGCTTAAACCAAAGCCTTTCGCAAGGCAAATGATGACGGAGGATGATCTTGCTGATTTCACACCAGGCGCGCATGATAGCCTGGTAAAAAGATTCAGGAGTCTTCGGTATGAGGGTTTGTTTACACCACCCGATTTGAAAAGTACGTTAAATTTACCAGGAACAAGAGGTGGTGCTGAATGGGGTGGGGCAGCGTGGAACCAGGAGGAAGCTGTTCTGTATGTACGCTCAAATGACTCCCCTGAAATTGATTCCCTCCAAAAAGTTACGCATGATGCAAACGCGAAGGATAAGCACGCATCTGTTCAAGGCAAAGCATTTTATACCACTTACTGTGTCAGTTGTCATGGTGCCGACCGCAATGGTGATGAACCGAATATTCCTTCGCTGGTTGGTCTTGATAAAAAAATGACAAAAGACGCTGTACTTGACAAAATTAAAAAAGGAGGTGGTAAGATGCCGGCATTTGCAAGTGTTGTTAAGGACCAGGAAGAAAACATCATCGCTTATTTATTTCAACTCAGGGAAAGGAGATCCAGGGCCGAATCTGACCTGGCAGAAGTAGCCCGTAATATGGCAGCACAAAAAGGGGTTAGAGACAGTATTACAAAAGCAGACAGCGTTGTAACCTATCTTGACCTCACAGCTTACAGCCATTTCAGGGGACCAGATGGAATTTCCGCGATAAAGCCACCCTGGGGCACTTTAAGTGCCATTAATTTAAATAACGGCGATTACGTTTGGCAGGTGCCCGCGGGCAATCATCCCGAGCTGCAGAAAAAAGGAGAGCCTTATACCGGTACTGAGGGTTCACCTGGCCCCATGGTAACAGCAGGCGGATTGGTATTTTTAAGTGGAACCAGCGATAAAAAGTTCACCGCTTATAATAAAGAAAACGGGCAGATAATATGGGACTTCACACTTCCCGCGGCCGGATCATCAACACCGTGTTCCTACTCCGTTAATGGGAAGCAGTATATAGCCATTTCGGTTGGAGGTGATAAGAAAAATGCTGGTGGTTATATTATGGCTTTTGCACTGCCTGAGTAGAATTTCATACTTTCACTTTTTATGATTCTCTCAATAACCTGCAAAGCCTTACAGGTCACTTATCCTCAAACCATATTAATGACTGAACATAAGATAACTTTACCCGGCTATCAACCAGGTAAGCACTTATATCACCTATAGCTATTTTATCACTTATTATAAAGCACGCCCTATTTTAACACGTATGTTTGTTTATTATTCGAAAATGAATCCACTCCTGTTATGTCAACTCTAAAATGACGCTTTGCTATCAGCCTTCAGCTATCAGGAGGAAACTAATTCTAGCATTATTTTCCTGATAGCTGACTGCTGATAGCTGATAGCCAAAATAACCGACAGTTTATGTTTGACATGACACTAGTTTGCACCAAACATATTTTGTATTTTAACAAAATCAACGAAGTTATTTCGAATGGTTCAGCCTTCAAATTATACTGTTGATGTAATAACTTTTTTATAATAATCTATTCCAGCTAATGAAATGGTATCAATCAACAACATCGGGATCTTCTAATGTTCCGGGGAAGAAATGGTATGAATATGAAACAAATACGGAGCTTATTCTCCCGGTTACTATTGATATTGCACGGGATCGCCTGGAAAAAGCCCTTGCTTCAGAAATTATTATATCAAAAGGTTTCTGGTCATCAAAAAGGAGGTATTCCGGTGTTGTTGAAGGCTATAATGTTTTTGTTTCCTTTACGGTTTCCAGTGGGCGGCATACAATGAAGTATAATATATTTGGCCAGCTAAGGGTTTGTCAAAAGGGTAGCGCTCTTAATATGGCTATAAGGGATAGAGGCTTTCTTTTTCCAGGCGCAATATTAGCCGGTTTATTTACATATCTGTTTGTAAAGGACGGTTTGGCGTTAGCTCTAATGATCGGTTTATTTTTCGGCACTTTTTTTTATATAGGAATATATGTTAATAATGTCTACGCTGTCAATAAAATAACTTCCTTAATAAATAATATCATTATGGATAGCCGCCCTGATAGTAGGATGCCGGTTTGATGAAACGAGAATATGCAGGTAAATTTATTCATTCAATTCAACACTATTGCAAGTATCAAATAAACAAAGTGTATTAGTAAAAGCCTGAGGCTAATCAATGGGTTACCCACTTTTTATAGGTTTGAAAGCGGGTTATCAAATATGCTGTTTAAATTTTTGATGTACCATATAACTTGCAGGTTTAAAAAAACGCATCCCCATCATGCAACGCTTATCTACATCGATTTGTCAGATAGAAAAATGCTGACAATGAAAATAATATCAATGTTATTGATTTTAATCACGATGGTCTTTGGTTGTAAAAAGAAGGTTTCTCCTGATTGCCTGCGGGCAAGGATAGTTCGTACTACCTGTGCAAGCATTGTTATGCAGGCATTGAATAATAATTCAATAGGCGAAGATAACTGGAAGGACGTATTTGATAATAACACCCATTATGATAATGCATTTGCGATATCGAATCCCTGTGGCCTTCCATCAGGATATAAAGTGGGGGATGTTGTTTATATTACTATTGCCAAAGCCACTACCAGTGATTGCATCAGGTGCGCGCTTTACGACGCGCCACCCCTTATTTCATATGACATAAAAGCCATTGGTAAGTTTCCTTGTGATGAAGAGTCGAAATGATAAAGAAACGTGACGGTTTAATATGTTGCAGGTTAGGGTCGCTTATCCTTCGCTGTTAGTCATTGATGCTATCATCTAAGGTCATTCGAAAGTGCAAATCATTTTTTAGCGCGATGCTGGGTATACATTTTTTTTATCCAATGATTGCCGTGCATCTTTCTTATGCTTGATAAATTTAACGTGATCTTTTGCCGGGCATCCGTTTTAAAAAGATCATATTTTAATTCATTATTGATCAGCTTTTCGGAAAAAAATATCTCGGGCACCATTTTACCGCTGTACAATTTGTATCCCGAAACTTTCGCATGATTTTCCCTTTTCATGAGATACATGCCATTCAGCATACTTTTGATGATATGTTTTTTGCTAATCTTCATTTCCGGAAATTTTATTAAAAGGAAATGGTATTCCGCCTCTATTATTCTTGCCGGGAGTATGAGAAAACGTTATTACCCGTTTAAAACCAAATACTTCCCTTAACGCAAGGATCAATATCATAGGTAGAAAAATTTAGGCAGTATTATCAAAGCTTTTGATGTGAAATTCAGCTTTCTTACCATTCCTGCTCAGGCCAGACAGCCTACAAATTACACTATTTCCTGATTAATTTTCACATAAAAACTTTTTATGTATTGTAGTTTCTTGCTTTTTATCCAATTTCTCAGATAGATTGCCAGAATAAGGAATTTTTTTTTAACTTGATAGACTGACAGCCACCGATGTCCAGTTAACTGAAAAATCTATTAAAAATAGTTGCTATCAATGGAGCATATCATAATGAAAAAAATACTTTTTTTATTTGCATTTATTGTTGCATGTGTACCTTCCTTGTTGTGTGCACAACATTCTTCGCATGATGCACCGGTAACACATTCAATCATTGCAGGTGTAGAGCCACAACCCCTGATGGCACAAGCTATTCGTTTGCAGGAAGCATTATCTTTCCTCGGCAGTTCCTTATCGAAAGATGATGAAAAGCGTTTACAGGCTTTGCAACACGAGCCATTTAACCAACAGGTAGTGAAAGAAATTCAAAATATCCTGGATCCTTATTGCCTGGCGTTTATAAACATCAATCCTGAAGCAAGGGTTAAAGTGGAAAGAGGGCCGGCAAAAGCTAAACTGGTGCAGGGGGGTTGGACGACCTATTTAGTAAAAGTAAATAATGAGGCAGGGGCAACGGCGCAATTGGAAGTAGCCAGTCCTAATACGGCCACGCCGTTGTATGCTCCTTCTTATGATCCTAAGGTAAGCGAAAATAAAAAGCTTTCAGCCGGCCAGGTGGCTAATCGCTTTCTTGAAATGCAACTTTATCGCAACCGGCCAATGCTTACGCATCTTTCCGGTTTAAAATTGGAATACGCCGTTCTCCAGATATATAGTAAAGACGCCGGTGAGCGGGAGGTGGAATTGAGTTTTAATGTTGGCCAGGGCACGCAGGATATTGGTTTCCGCAATGCCATTCATATTCTTTTCACCATCAATCCTGCTGTTAAACTAACCTTGCACGTGAAGGATGAAGATGGTTCTCCCGCCATGGCATCATTTCTTATCACAGATGGAATTGAACGCATTCTGGATGATAGTGTACATACCATAGCGACTGCTGATTTTCGATTAGTTGCCGCGCAACAGGAGAACAGGCCCAGCTTTCTCAAAAATGGGTATGAAGTTCCTGCCAGGCTGGTGGGCGTTTACCCGCTACCATCCAGGAGGGTTGCGGCTTATGATGAGTATCCTGATTTTTTCTTTCAACCACAGATATACCGCTCCGATGGAGAACATGTGTTTTTACCCGCCGGAGAATATTCGGTTACTTTTACGAGGGGACCGGAATATATTTCACAAAAGATGCAGCTTACCATCCCGCCAGGAGTGGAAACGTACGATGAAACATTTACCTTAAAACGATGGATCAATATGGCGAAGCTGGGCTGGTTTAGCGCAGATCACCATGTACATGCAGCGGGCTGCTCTCACTATGATAGCCCGGAAGAAGGTGTGAAACCAATAGACATCTGGCGCCAGGCGCTGGGAGAAGATTTAAACATCGCAGCCTTGTTAACCTGGGGGCCAAGCTGGTATCATCAAAAAACATATTTCACTGGCGCGGTAAACCCGTTATCAACACCCAAAAATATAATGCGATATGATGTGGAAGTCTCGGGGTTTCCCTCTTCTCATGCAGGGCATATCGTATTGTTGAGGCTTAAGGAAGACGATTACCCCGGCACCACCAGAATTGAAGACTGGCCCAGTTGGACGCTGCCCGTTCTTACCTGGGCAAAATCGCAGAACGGTGTTACGGGTTATGCGCACTCTGGTTGGGGATTAGAACCAGCGACTCCTACCAGGGACCTGCCCAATTATGTTACCCCTAAAATGGACAATATTGGCGCCAATGAATATATAGTTACGGTTACTCAAAATGTGATCGACTTTTATAGTGCCGGTAATACACCGGCACCCTGGGAGCTGAATATGTGGTATCAAACGCTCAATTGCGGATTTACTCCCCGTCTAAGTGGTGAAACGGATTTTCCCTGCATTTTTGATGAACGCATTGGATTAGCACGCAGCTATTTTAAACCGGATGGCCCGCTTACGTATGAAAGCTATATGGCTGCCATCAAAAAAGGGCGTTGTTATGTTTCTGATGGTAACTCGCACATTATTGATTTCACCGTTAATGGATTAGAGGCGGGTACGAATGACAGCAGGTTGTCATTGAATGGAAAACAACCCGTGAAGATAACAGCCAAAGCCGCTGTTAATCTTTCCGAGCAACAGAGCAGCGCCGGGGCAGACATCGCAAACAGATCATTAACAGATCAACCCTACTGGCATGTTGAACGAGCGCGTATAGGAACAACACGTAAGGTGCGTGTTGAATTGATCGTTAATGGCATTCCAGTGGATGCGACAGAAATAGTTGGTGATGGCAAATGGAAAGAGGTGACTTTTAATTACCCGCTCACAACTTCTTCTTGGGTAGCTTTACGTGTTTACCCAAGTGCCCACACCAATCCCGTTTTTGTTATTGTTGATGGCCAGCCTGTTCATGAACGCAAAAGCGCCGAATGGTGCCGCAAGGCAGTAGATCAATGCTGGAAGATGAAGCAAACAAATATTCGTGCAGCCGAAAGGCCGGCGGCTGAAGCGGCTTATGATAAAGCAAGGAAGATTTATGACGGGATTATCAAGCAGAGTTCAGGTAAAGATTAAAGGGAGCGTTTGAACATTCGGTGGAATTTGCCAGGAAGTCTTCAGGACACTACTTATTTTATGTTCTGCATAGTCATCCAGGGATAAAGATAGTTGAAAACTGTGAGTAAGCCCTTAGGGCTTAGTCCAATTAACAACAATCATAAGAGTTGGAATTTTCGTGTACCAAAAGAAAGATCTGTCCTAACCAGCTTTTTTTACCTGTTGCTAATTGGTCCATCCTGAAATGGATACCAGGTAAACGGCTGTCAGAAATAGTATGTTGGATAATATAATGAACTACCATGGAAAATAAAAAGGTTATAATACTACCAGTGGAATGTTTAATTCACTTTTGCTAGGCACCCTCCGGTTCTGGGCTTTGATGTGCAGTGTAAATTTCCATAAGGTAATCCACTAATGCGTATGGAGTAAAGCCCCTTTTTTAGAATTTTATTTTTAGCCCAAGTTCGTTTTTCATTATCAACAAGGCTTCTGCATTGCCTATTGCATCATCTACCGGATTATGGGTATGTTTCGTTTTTCGTAAATGTTTAAATGTTTTGAAAGTGTCTTTTTCCATTCCTTTATACAAACTTCCCAAATTTTGTGAACTGATACCGAATGGGTTTGATCCAATAAAGTGATGAAAGTACCAACATATAAACATCCAGTCGAACCCGTTGTTATCGCTGATAAAAATCGGTTTGTCATGACAGGTTGTTGCTAACCATTCTTTAAAGTCAGTCATAACCTGTTTGGGTTCATCAAAAGTCAAAACTTCTTCTCTTGAATGTTCGGAAATCGCTAATGCTTCCGGAATAAAATTATCGGAAATTGGTTTTAATTTTCCGTAAAAAGTTTTATCGAGCCGGTCGTCAACCAAAACTGCTCCAAAAGAAACCATTGAGTAATTACCGGGTATAGGTCCATCACTTTCAATGTCAACCATAATATAAGCCATCGTTTGTAAAAATTTTTAGGATTTGTATTAGAAAATTGCCGCGAACCCCAGACTGGGAAAATACTTTCAAAAGTCTGAAAAACACTTATTTTGCTTACGTATTTTAAATGCCATGATGGTTGACTCAGGCAGGTTCCCGATTTCGACTTCTATTTCAATTTTCTAAATTCTACACCTCTTGCTCTTGAAACATTCATTCTCATTGCCAGGATTTTATTTTGGGAGCTTCTTACAAATTGTATATCACAGTCCAAAGCGTCTATTTTAAAACCATCTGTATATTTAGGTATCAGCGAGTGGTTTTCATTAGGTTTCAAACACAGGATTAATTTGTTATTATCATGTTGGATTGTTATAGAAGAATTAGTTTCCTCTGAAAAATATTTTCCTTCATAAATATTAAAATCTTTTTGAGATAAAATAACAGGGTTGACTTTTATGAAAGGAATGGTATCCCTGGGCGAAAAAGGAATATACAATCCTTTTTTTCCTGTAATTTCAAAAAGAAAATTATCGGTTTTAAAAATATTTTCAGATACGGTTACAAGCAGCATCTCGCCGTCAAGCACGAGGTTGTTATTTTTTGCTGACAGTTGAAAGGTAGAGCCATCCCGTTCATTTTTATACAAGCCTGTTAACGCATTTAGTTTCGTATCGGGCAGGTTTATGCTGCTGTCTTTTTTTACGGTTTTATCTGTTTTATCAGGCACGAATATATTCCTGATCATACTGGCAACATTATTTATATTAAACTGTGAAGTATTGCTTAAAATAGCAATAGACAGGTTTAATTCCGGGAAGGTCTCTAAATAAGCCCGGTAACTTGCCGTTGCGCCGTTATGGTTGATATTATTCCATCCCCGGACCTTCTTGATAAATAATCCTGCAGCATAGGGGTTTATCTCTCCATTGTTTAATGGCTCTTGTTCAGTTTGCCTGGACAATAATGAAGATGTACCCAATCTCCCCTGTTGGTAAAAATTATTCCACTTTAATAAATCTTCCGTTGTTGTCAGCAGGCCACCATTCCCATAAACATATTCATTCGGCATATTTGTTTCAAAGCTGCTGCCTGATTTTGAATAGGCGATAGCACGGTTTGGAACAACCCGGTTTGGGTCATCTCTCCATTGAGTATGTGTCATGTCTGCCGGTTCAAAAATGAATTTTTTGGTAAAGGCGGCCAATGTTAATCCACTCACCCGTTGTATAATAATGGCAAAAAGATTGTAGTTAGAATTACTGTATATAAATTCATCACCCGGTTATTATTCAAGTGTTTTTGCCGGGTAATTATTTCCAACGCATCCTCATTCGTATAAAATTTCTTAGTACGGGGCCAACCAGTCAGTTCGGCTACAGAACCCCAATCTCTTAAGCCGCTGGTGTGATGAAGCATTTGGTGGAGTTGTATTCGATTTCCATAACCTGGCAATTCAGGAATAAATTTCCTGACATCATCATTCAGTGAAAGTTTCCCCTGCTGTTCCAATAGAAGAATAGCCGCCGCGGTAAATTGTTTTGATACAGAACCGGCTTCAAGAACCGAATTAGTGGAAAGTGGAACGTTCCGCTCTAAATCCGCCATACCCCATGCTTTGGACAAAATTACCTGTCCATTCCTTGAAACAGACAATTGGCATCCTGGATTTTCAGGAAGATATTGGCTGAAGGTTTTGTTTATAAGAGACAAGGTATCTTGCCATGCCTGTGCAAACGAAGTTTGAAAAATAAATAAGGAAGTGAATAATAATCGTATGCTCTTCATGGTAAATTTTTGTCGTTATTCCAGCTATTCAACGTGGCTTTGAGAGGGTGAGAAATTAGAGCACATCTGCCAGAACCAATATTAATTTTATAAATAAAGTTCAATTGATTATTCAATAATCACGTTATGTAAGTACATTTAGATACTGCTGATTTCAATAAAGATTTTCTAATGAGTATGTTTTTGCCGGGCGTTAGAAAGTAATCTATGAGAACTTCATAGTCAATGTTGGCGTTCGTGCTGTTACTTTTTAGGAAGTCCGATTTTAGCGATTGTTTCTTTTGCTTTTTTTACTTTTCCAGGAAAAAGCACGATTTTATCTAATTTATCCAGGGACTTGTTAATGATAACGATTGGAACTTTACTATTATTTAATTCTTCAATGCTTTTCATACTTCAAATTTACGGAATTTTCTTTTGTGCAAGAAACGCAACATAATCCTTTCCTTTGTCAAAGGGTTCCCAATTTTCACCGATCTGTCCGTATATATCAAAGTCACCTTTCATTTCGTCATGGTATTTCGTTATCCCAATTTTGTAAAGTCTTGTTTGTGCGCTGGTGCTGCCGGAAGCATAAATCCATGCGTCTGGGTGTCGGTCACAAAATGCATAAACCGCCGCAATAACCGTTGCCAGCACTTTCTCACTGTCGCCGTTATTGCTGACTATCAAATCGTCCATCTCTCCAGTCATTGTATCTTTGTCTCCGAACGCAAGATTATAAACCTCATTTCGGTTAACAAGTGTGAATTGGATAAGTTTTCGAAGTAACCCTTTAGTGCCCTCGCTAACAAATTCATAGCTTAAAAGTTCCTGTCCCGCCGTTAACTGATACTTTTCGATTTTAATTAATTTCTTCTAAATAAGTTTGTTTTTAACTTTATGCCTGGTGCAACAGGTCTTCTTGTTATTAATGCAAAACTAAAAAAATCAATCCCTCTTCTCTGCCAACGGCACCGCCGGCTGCTTAAACGCTTTGTTTTTCAACAACTCTTTAGTCTCAACAATAGCTCGTTCCAATTGAACATCCGTTCCCTTAGCCATGGCTGCCAAATCTTCATCCACTAAAATATCAGGATCAACACCATGACCTTCTTTAAACCAGGTACCATCCTGATTATACATCCGGAAGGTTGGAACCGTGATGCCGCCATTATCGATTAAAGTGGGCACACCACTAATGCCGATTAAACCTCCCCAGGTTCTTGAACCGATCAAAGGGCCCAACTGTTTCTTACGAAAATAATCAGGAAATGCATCTCCACCAGATCCACTCCACCCATTTATCAGCATCACTTTCGGACCAAAATGCGCAAACGGTGGCCAGGGCCAGGATTCCCCATCACGCACCGCCCAAAAAGCTAACGGCGTGCGGTTAAGCATTTCAATGAACCTGTCTGGTATTTGTCCGCCACTATTGAATCGCTCATCTATCACCAACGCTTTTTTATCCCATTGCGCATTGAACTGCCTGATCAATTCGTTCTGACCATCCAGGCCAGTGCTTCGAACATAAATATAACCCGCATCTCCATTTGTTGCAAGCTCTACTCGCTTACGGTTTAATTCAATCCAGGCAAGATGCCGCAGCCTCGATTCATCATCCAGCGTTTTTATGATGACGGTTTTCGCACCTGTTAAAGATGCCGAGGAGTTATACGTTAGCTCCACCGTTTTATTGGCAAGTCCCTGGAAACCTGCATAGGGTTCCTCTGATGTAGAAAGAGGAATACCATTAACAGCCAGGATATAATTTCCTTCCCTGATATCTGATCCGCTGATATCCAGTGGGGAATGCACTTCAGCATCCCACGGAGCGGCATGAACGATCTTCTTTATTTTGTAAAACTTTCCTTCAGCCTGCCAGTCTATACCAAGATAACCAACAGGCGCTGATTTGCCCTGTTCCTCATCACCTCCGCCTTTATAGGTATGTGATGCATTAAGTTCACCAATCATTTCACCTAAAACAACATTCACTTCCTCTCGTGTCATTGCGCCT
>JBDSBP010000246.1:0-4809 GCA_039921525.1 Chitinophagaceae bacterium
AATTTTGCCCACCGTTTTATGTATCGCCCGTTGTTTATACTTAATGAGAAAGGGTTGCGTTATAAGCATAGCCATCCAAAGAACCTCCAATGTAAAATGAACATGAATAAGCCCCGCTTTGGGTTGAAAGAAAACTGAAAAGTAGGAAGTATAAAATCCGGTAAATAGCAGTACAATCAATGACAGAAACCAGAAGCCGAGGTTATGATACAGGTTAAAGCTCTTTTGCATAAAATTCGTTTTGGGTTTATAATGTTTTTGAGCCTCGGTTTTTCACTGTAATCATTTATCCAGCTGTTTCAAAAAAGCATAAATAGATTTCAATTCTTCTTCAGAAAAATATGCAAACCTCGTGCGACACACAGATGACATCAACTTTAACTCCCTCCCACCTAAAGCCTTCCCAGTTTTTAAGAACTTTATAAATTCTGCCTTTTTATATGCTTTTGCAATTATTAAAGGTGGAGATCCGTATGCACCCTGCAAATCATATCCGTGACATTCCGGACAGGCTGTTATTACTAAATAATTACCCTGTTGAACTACAGTGGGACTATCAGTATAATGGAATTTATTTACGGCTTTATTTCTTGCTGTCGTAACCTCCGGCACAACTTCACCGCTGATGATATTCATTCGTCCCCTAAAAGAAAAAGACGTTTTGGGCAGCTCATTATCAATGGCAGGCACTGATCGCAGGTGAGCAATTAAAAGGGATATATCGTTTGCAGATAAATTAACAAACATGCCAACGCTCATGCCCCAAAGTCCCTTGCCATCTTTTTTAATTCCGTGTTTGAGAAGACGGAAAAGTTCCTTATCGGAATATTGAGGAATTATTTTGCTGATATTAGCGGCTACGAGTATGTCGGAACCAGTATCACTTTCCCAATCCAGGAAAACCGCACCACTTAAATTTTTATTGTGACAACCGTAGCATCCTCTTGTTAAGGCGATCTTTTTTCCAGTCGCTTTTGAAATAGCGTCGGTTGGAATAAAAACGTCAACTAAAGGAACATTATACTTTTGATTGATGATTGCATTGCTTCGGATAAAAACATAGGAGATAACGCTAATTAACAGGCCGATAATTATGATGAGAGATATTGCAATAGCCTTTTTCATTCTCAATAAATATTGTGAATTAAGACAACATACCTTTATTCGATTGATTTTTCATCCATCGCTTCATTCCTTACTATCTTTTTGTCTGTTTCATCATGGGTTACGCGCTTAATTTTGAGAAATGGGCTCTTCAGGAGATACCAAAAAGTTTGTTTTTTTCCCTCATTGAATTCCTGCAGGCCATACTCAATTTTCTTCACCGGCAGGTACCGGTAGGTTCCAAAGAACTTATCCCAAAGAATGAAAATGTCGGAAAAATTAGAATCCGTATATTCCTGGTGCTGAGAGTGATGAACCTTATGCAAATTAGGTGTCGCGAAAATCGCTCCAAAAAGCGAATCTGTCCAGGTAGCGAAGAGAATGTTGGCGTGCTGCAGCACATTGAATATTATTACTATAAAGAAGTACAGTCCAAGTATAAGCGTATCCAATCCAAAGATCGTAGCGGCGAGTATTTGACCGCATCCAAAAAATATTATTTCCAGTGGATGAAACCTGAAAAATGTAGAAGAGTCCATGGTAATATCGCTATGATGCACCCGGTGCATCCTCCAAAGAAATGTAATTTTATGCGCCAGGCGGTGGAACCAGTAGGTAGTGAAATCGAAGCAGGCAACACCGACAAATGCCTTTACCACAAAAGGAATTTCTGTTTGATTCAATATGCCGATTTTATGATCAGCTAACCATTGAATAAACAATACCTGGAACAAGGCAAAAAAGAAACTCACCACATAATTTACAATTTGAAAAAGAATATTATTAAAGAAATGAATCGGACGATTTTTAAACTTGAACGGTGTGTTTAGCAATTGTTCCAGGATGTAGAATAATGCGACCATAGAAATAATGATATAATTCGAAGGAATGCTAAGTAGCCTGTGGATGACATTTTCCATAATGAAGAAATGTATGCGCGAAACTACCTTTTAGACTTGCATGTTTGCAAGCCTGCTGAGCAGGGAGAAGATTTGAATGAGTGAACAAGGATGGGCATTTAGTAAACAGGATAGGGTAAAGTTGAAGAAAAGAGCGATGCACCAGCCACCGTGGTAATGAAATAAAGAAGCAGCTTACTCAATACATTAAACTTTTTGCTCAATCCTCTTCGTCGGTTACTAAAGTCAGATTTCCCGGATAGATTGTAATGCTAGCTTTAATCATCGTAAGAATAAGAATATTCTTTGCGCGTCAAAATATTAAAAAATCTCCTGCCCGATAATACAAGTATAGTAACATAAGCATTAGCAAAAAAAAATAACCATGTTCGGAGCGTTGTTTTTTAAACCGATTGTCCAATCAAGTTTACCTGTCACTTCTAATTAATTTTATGAGAAAGCATCTATTTATTGTGTTACTCCTTACAGCCAATTGTATTTCAGCTTTCACGCAATCTTTCGCACCAACTGAAACAGCGAATCTTTTACATAATAATATAACTGGCAACCTGCCAAACGATTATAAGGGCGGGTCAATCGTTTTACGTGGCACGATCATCTTGCCGCAGGGCGTCATGAAGCATGGATATGTTGCCATCGTTAACGGCCTGATCGCTTCAATTTCCGACAAAGCGCCTCAGATGCCAAACGCCATAACGGTAAATACTAACGGTATCATCCTCCCGGGCCTCGTTGATGTCCACAACCACGTACCGTTCAATGTGCTTCCTCGCTGGAACCCCGGCCGCCTCTTCACGAACCGCAACCAGTGGAGAACGGATCCGGAAGTCCTCGCGAAGATTAACGGCCCAATTGACCATATCGAGCCCTTATATTTCTGTGATATGAACAACTGGAGTGAGCTTCGGGCACTTGTTGGCGGTACCACTTCTATGATGGTAACCCACGCCCAGCCGTGCATTAATGGACTCGTACGTAACCTCGATTTAAATAGCGGTTTCTACGGAACCACTGAGCTTGACCGCGAACACATTTTCAATGTGCTTGACCTTCCACCGGCTAATGATCCCTCAGCAAGGGCCGCTTTTGTTGGTGCGGCAAACTTCTTCATTGGGAATCCTTTCTACGAGGCGCTTTTCATCCACCTAGCAGAAGGAACCGATGCTGCGTCAAAAGAAGAGTTTACTTTTATGCAGTCGCAATCACTCCTCAACCCTAAGGGCGTCGTTATTCATGGCATTCCTTTGACTGCACCTGACTTCCAGGCAATGGCCAATAAGGGTACGGCGCTGGTATGGTCTCCGCGTAGTAACCTGGAACTGTACGGGACAACTGCCAATATCCGCGCTGCACTGGACGCAGGTGTAGAGATTGCCCTGGCCCCGGACTGGGCCGTTACGGGAAGCAGCAACTTGCTCAATGAGCTTAAGGTAGCCGATAAGTGGAACCGCAAGCGACTTGGCGGACGCCTGACCGATCGGCAACTTGTGGACATGGTTACATCTGCACCTGCCCATATTGCCGGGGTCGACGACGAGGTAGGCGCCATCAAGGTTGGACTTCGTGCAGATATCCTCGTCATCAATGGCGACCACAACAAGCCTTATCGTGCGGTGATTGAAGCCACTGCGGTTGATGTGGAGCTCGTACTCATTAATGGAGTGCCGCTCTACGGTGATAAGAAATTTATGCAGGATTTCTGGCGTAAATCCGAATTGGAGGATATTAAATTGTCCAAGGTTACAAAAACGCTGGCCATACCTGCAACGAACATAAGTGTGGCCGATATTGAGAAGAGGCTGAAGCTTGCTCTTCAAAAGGAAGGAACCTCGCTTGCCCCATTGACAGAAGCAGACGATTTCATGTTACCTCCAACGACTGTGGCCACAACAAGTAACTGGACAAACATCTCAACTGAGCACATTCTAACAATGGAAGCACAAAATGTGAACAGGAACAAAGAAATGATCTATCCCGGTAAATTTACAGCAACAGTACTGCATAACCCAAGTCGGAATTATTTTACAATAAGCACCCAAAGCAGCTCAAGCGAACTGGTACAACTGAGGGTGATGGACGTATTTGGACGGATAATTGAAAAAAGAAACGGAGTAGTGGCCAACGCTACTTTTCAAATTGGAAATAACTTTAGATCAGGTATTTATTTTGTGGAAGTGATGCAGGGCAACCAACGGCAACTAATGAAGCTGATAAGGCAATAGAGTCAATCAAGATAATCTAAATTACACTCGGTCGATTAAATCGATTTATAAATATATTGACTATCCATGAAATAAAGTCTCCGACAAATAAAGATATCGTCCAAATGCAGACTATAAGTTACATTAAGGTTGTGCTCACTTCCCACAGGGAAGGTGCATGGTAATACCTGTCCCAGAATCTTTTAAACTTGTCCTTTAGATTTTTTAGTCTTTCCTATAGAAAACTGATCTGTTACCTTGATAAATTCAATACATCTGTTATGGCGAGCTCTTCAATCTCCCTTATTTCATTCTTATTTAGTGACCGATTTCGTACACCATGGTAACTTTTTCACGTCCATCATTAAAGCTCTTTTTTATAATTACCCTTATATCCAGTGTTTGAAGCTTTATTAAGAAATCTTTAAAGTGTAACATCTCAATAATTGATTTTAACCTTCTACTAAAATTCAAACCTTCTCTTCCCCAAAAATCAACTTATTTAAACATTAGCGTCTGTTTAATACGACTCTAATTTGGAAACTTTTGTGCCGCGGTTGCGTCGCGGAGCTAAAAGGGTCTCA
>JBDSBP010000247.1:0-7022 GCA_039921525.1 Chitinophagaceae bacterium
TAGCCGATAGCCGATAGCCGATAGCCTAATTATAATTCGGATTCTGCGGAAAAATTGCCGGGTTGTTCATAACCTTAACCTGCGTCAACGGCACGGCGAAAACAGTCATATAAGGCTGCATTCCCACAGGACCACAGGCTTCCAAAGCCTTCCCGGTTCTCACCAGGTCGAACCAACGGTGACCCTCAAACGAAAGTTCGAACCTTCTTTCCAAAGCTACATTATCACGAAGCTGCACCTGTGATAAACCTGCATATAAAGGCAGCCCGGCTCTTGTGCGAACCTGGTTCAGCGGCACAAGCGCGGCAGCCGTTTTTCCGTTTTCGTTCATGGCCTCTGCTAACATTAATAACACATCCGCATAACGGACTACTTTCCAGTTAGCCTTACTATCGCTTCCGATGGCTACTGCGGTAACATACTTCATCGTATATGACTGGGCAGTTGATGGATTGAATACAGTAACAGCACCGGTAGCAGGGTTCTTCCAGGAGCCGCAACATTGTACGCTAATATCTTTTCTTTTGTCTCCAGCCTGCCATAAATTAACGAATAAGGTAGTTGGTGACATGGATTCATTGAATCCCCCCTTTATATTATAATAGTTGAGCAGCGCTGTTACATTAGGCATGAAAAAATTGGTGAACACACTTCCCAGGCCGCCTAATCCTTCTTCATATTCAATATCGAAAATATATTCGCTATGGTGTTCGTTCCTGGTATAATCGAACAGATCGTTATAGATTGGTAAAAGAGCATAGGTAAATGGCGCGGTTGTGAGTTCCTGCAGTACAGCTTCGGCCTTTGTAAAATCCTTTACCGTCATGTATGCTTTTCCCAGCATTGCTTTAGCGGCACCGCGCGTAGCCCTTCCCACTTCCATACCCGTATACACCACGGGTAATTTTGTAGAGGCATCTAATAGATCTTTAAGGATCACTTCCGTGTAAACCGTTGCAACCGGTGACCTGGGGGTTTTCGCAACCTCTTCAGCACCTACGGCATCAGTGATCATCTGAACATCGCCAAAAATTCTTACCAGGTCGAAATAGGCTACGGCACGAAGAAATTTTGCTTCGCCGATATACCGATCTTTATTTTTAATAACCGCCACATCCGCATTTACAATTCTCGACAAAATGTTATTGGCGCGATTGATTACAATATAATAGTTTGCCCAGGTGTTATTCAATAAGGCATCACTGCTATTGATAGAAAAAACATCCACGGCCATGGTGCTTGGTTGATTGGAAACCTGGATCCAGGCATCGTCTCCGCGTATATCGCCAAACTGCCACTTGTTGGCGTACGGGTTTCTTAAAGCCTGGTAGGCACCAATGACCGCATCCTGGTAATCTTTATCCGTCTTGTACAAAACATCGATCGTTACCGATGACAAGGGCGGCCTTTCAATAAATTTCTTACTGCACGATGACATCATGAGCATGAAGGCCATCATAATTATGCAAAATATATATTTCATATCTGAAGTTATGGTATGTATTAAAAAGTTGTTCCGTTAAAATCCTACGTTTAAGCCAAACATGATGCTTCGCGGTATGGGGTAATTATTGGCGTCGATGCCCGGATTGAGTGAATTACCACTATTGCTTACATCAGGATTAAATTCAAGATTTTTTGTGAAAATAAAAGGATTGTTTGCACTGGCATACACCCTGATAGAACTGATCGTAAGGGCTTTTGAAACCTTATCAGGTAATACATACCCCAATGTAATGTTATTAACACGGAGATAGGAACCATTATCAAGGTACCGTGAACTCGCCAATCGCAGGCCGCCCCTGGGCACATCGTCCGGCCTTACAGTTTTTCCATCACCCGGGTCGGCTTCTGATTTCCAGAAATTCCGTTCTGTAGTTAACGTTCTGCTACGTGACCGGATAAGCCGGTAGATAACCATTGCGTTGCTATAAATCTCCGCGCCGTATGATCCTGCAACATTAAAACTGAAACTAAAATTCTGGTACGATAACCTGTTAGTGATACCATAATAAAAATCAGGATATGGGTTACCCATGATCGTTATATCCGAGTTATCAATTTTGCCATCCGGTTTTCCATTAGGTCCGCTAACATCTTTAAAGCGTATGTCTCCCATTCTTGAATCATCGGCTAAACCCTTATTGTAAATGGGGCCCGCAGCCAGTTCTGCAGCATTTTTGAAAATTCCGTCTGTTATAAACCCGTAAAACATCCCGATCGGCTGACCGATCCTGGTGATGTTGGTTCCGGAAATAATATCATCGCCTGAAGGTCCCAGTTTCACTACTTCATTTTTGTAGGCGGAAAAATTCAGGTCGGCAGACCAGCGAAACCTCCTGGTATCAGCGATAACAGTACCTAATACAAATTCCCACCCGGTGTTTTTAACTTCGCCGATGTTTTGAAGGGCGGTACTAAAACCTGAAGCGGTAGGAATGTTTACATTTAATAAAAGATCTTTATTTCTTGAATTAAAATGATCGACAGAAATATTCAGTCTGCCATTAAAAAAGCCGAGATCAATACCGCCATTAAACTGCTCCTGGGTTTCCCAGGTTAAGTCAGGGTTTGGAATAGCGCCTGGAGCAAAACCGCCAATTGCTACTCCACCCGTGGTATATTTTACATAGTTGATGGTAGCCAGGGAAGCGTAGTTACCAATATTATTGTTCCCTGTTTTTCCATAACTGGCCCTTAATTTCAATTCACTAACGAAATGTATATTTTTGAAAAAACTCTCATCAGATACGCGCCAGGCCACAGCAGCGGAAGGGAAAACACCGTATTTGTTATTGGCCCCAAAGCGCGATGATCCATCTCTTCTATAGGAAGCTGTCAAAAAATATTTACCATCATAGTTGTAATTGATCCTGGCCAGCTGTGAAACGATAGACCATTCGGCTCGTGTAGCAGTACCACTGGTTATAATGCCACTTACAGCGCTTAATGTCGGTACCAGGTTATTCGGATAATTAGTGCTGGTAAAAGTGTTATCATCGGTTACATCTTCCTGAACGGTGTAGCCCGCTAATGCTGAGATATTATGCTTGCCAAAAGTTTTAGTATAATTCGCGGTGTACTCAGCCAGCCAGTTGTACTGTGCCGAAGCGTTGTCTGTGCCTGTTGCCGGCACATTAAGAAAAGCCGGAAGTTGCGGTACAAATGACGATCCCTTGGTGTTATTAGTTGTTGCGCCTAACAGTACATTTAATTTCAGTCCATCCATAAGTTTATATTCGGCACTTACATTGCCAAGTATCCTCGTCCTGGTAGCAACATCTCTTTTTTCCTGCGCGAGTGCCAATGGGTTATTCAGATCTGTAGACGCATCTATCGTTTGATAAACAAAATAGCTTCCATCGGGATTATGTAAAGGATAGTAAGGCTGGGCTGAAGTTGCCGAGCCTATGATACTTGTGGAAGCCCCGGCAGCGCCACCGGCTGCAATAACATTATTATTAATGATGTAAGAGGGATTTAAATTCACTTTAAGTGACAACCGCTTTGTTATCTGTGCATCGATATTAGCCCTGAGAGAATATCGTTGAAATTTGCTGTTGATAATAATACCCTGCTGGTTAAGGTATTCGCCGCTGATGGCATACTTAACAAATTCATTCCCGCCTGTGATGGAAAGATTATAACTTTGTTGGGGAGCAACCCGTAACACAGAATCTATCACGCTTATATCCTTTGTATTCTTCCCGGAAAGCACATCCAGCGGTGTTTGCGGCACCCGGATGGCCCATGTTGTCGGGTCGCCGGAAACATTATTACCCAGGTCAATATTCCTGTTCCTGATAGAATTGTAATAGTAATTGGCCTGTTCTTTGGCATTTAAAAACTCTGGTTGTCTTGTTACTTCCTGGGTTCCATAATAAGTGTCAAAACCTATCCTGGGCTTGCCTGTAGTGCCTCGTTTTGTATTAATGATTACAACGCCGTTCGAACCGCGAGACCCATATATAGCCGTTGCGGAAGCGTCTTTCAGGATATCCAGGCTTTCGATATCATTCGGGTTTAATGTTTGAATGTTGTCTGTAGGAAATCCATCTACCACGTATAACGGATCTACTCCTGCCGAGATACTACCGATACCTCTTATCCTGATTTGCGGGGAGGAACCGGGTTGCCCATCGGCGAGCTTCACCTGCACGCCGGCCACCCTGCCAGACAAAGCCTGTTCAACGCGCGTTACACCCAGGTCTTTTATTTCTTTACCAGCTAAAGATCCAACGGAACCGGTAAGGTCTTTCCGCTTTTGCGTTCCATACCCCACCACCACTACCTGGTCCAGCGAGGCTGAATTCTGGGTTAATTTGGCCATAAAAGAAAGAGTGCTTTCCGGTTTAATAGTATAACCGGATAAGGTTTGTTTGTCGTACCCTACCATTGAAATAGTAAAACTGAAGGGCCCGCCAGGTAAAATCCTGGTGAAACTGAAATTACCGCTGGTGTCAGTGGTAGTTCCCGAAGTAAAATTTGTTTTTGCATTTCTTATCACCACCGACGCCCCGGAGAGCGGCTCATTAGCACTATTTTGTATTACTCCTTTTACTATACCGGTTTGTACCTGGGCATATAATTCGGCTACTGAAAAAATGGAAATGAATAACATCAGGGAGTATGGAACGGCCCTGGATTTAAAGTATTTAAATCTCATATGATATGCAGTTTATATTGAAGAAAAGTTGCCTCACCAAATTATTACCAGCACTCCATTTGCACGGAGCGCAATCGCTTCGCTAATTGTATTATTTTGTGATTATAAACTTGTTATCCTTTTTGGTTACTTTAAAATTATTAAGAGAAGCTATTTGATATAATATCGTATATAAAGAATCAGATTTATCGAACTTGCCTATAAAGTACATATTGTGAACCTGCTTTTTAGAATACACGATATCCGTATTGTATAAAATTTTTAACTGTTCTAATACTTGCCCGAGCGATTGATTATTGAACATATACCAGGAGCCCTTAATATTTTCAGGAAGTTCAATACTATCAGTAAAGTTCTCGTTTTTGTTATTATCCTGCAAATCAGGATTTTTCATATTAAAATTTAATAGCCTTGCTATATTTTTTTTATTGTTATAGACGAGTTGCTGACCCGACGACAAATAATAATCATTTTCAAGTTTCGCTACTACCGAAGGTACCGACTTGACTACAATTTTCCCTTCATATAATTTTACAATAATATTTTCTGCGTTCTCAAAGGCCGATACCGTGAAATGTGTACCCATGGCTGTTGTCGCAAGCGCCAGGCTATAAACGGTAAATGGTTTTGATTTATCTTTTGCTACTTTAAAATCTGCTTTACCCTTTAATGTTATGTCACGCGTGTTACCGGTGAATGGTTCCTGGTAACTCACTTCACTGTTATTTGACAACACAATTAAAGATCCATCACTTAAAACCACCCTTTTAGGTTTCCCGGAGGTATTTATTTCATGCTTAACAAATGCACGGTAAGAATCCGGCTTCAACGTTGTAGCCCTGCTAACCGGCTGTTGCCTTTGTTGCCTGCCTGCTGAAAAATTCCATATTAAAACGATGAGTGACAGAAGAGATGCCGCAATAGCTATAGACACCAGGATTCTCCTGCTCTTGAAACTTCCTTTTATTCTTTCTTCTTCAACTACATCTTCCACCTTCTCTTCTAATACCTCTTGTTTCTTAATTGAAATAAGTTTCTGTTTTTCCCGGATAATTCGTTGTTCAAAGTATTTCCATTCACTGCTAACATCAATTTTATCCAATTCCTCTTTTACTGCCAATAACCTCCAGGTATTCTGTATTTCTTCGAAATGCTGCCTGGTTTCATCATCGGAGCTGATGCGATCTTCCACAAAAGCTTGCTCTTCTGCATTTAATTCATTTAATAGGTATGAAATTAAAAATTTGTCTAATTCTCTATTGCCTTTCATGTACTTATTATTGTAATACGAATTAATATGAATTCACCCTTACAACAGAAAAATTTTTTTTATGAATGAAGCAGGAAAGTCGGCATGCCGACCAGGAAAATGATACTACTGACCAGGTATTTGCATAATTTTTGTCGCAATTTTACCAGCGCACGGCTCATCTGGGTTTCTACTGTTTTTATGGAAATGCCTAACTGGTGGGCAATCTCGGCATATTTAAGCTCCTCATACCGGCATAATTCGAATATCCTGCGCATCTGTTCCGGCAATGCTGCAACTGCCTTTTCAATGTCATCACCCAGTTGCTTAAAATCAATCCCGTTATAATCATCCGCTGAAGTACTTTTCTGGGTGTTCTCCCGAAAAAACTTTATATACTTACGTTTAACCTTCTCGCGTTTAATAATATCAAGACTTATGTTAGTAACAATTTTATAGAGATAGGCTTTGATGGAAAGTTCCGGTGCAATAGTTTGGCGACTTTCCCAAAGTTTGATAAAACCAATGTGAACGGTATCTTTAGCCAGATCGATGTCGAAATTGAATTTATACTGGCAGTACGCACAGAGAACTCCAAAATGTTTTTTAAAAAATACTTCGAATGCCGCATCATCAAACATTACTGCATTGAATGAAGGCAAAATACGATCGTTATTTAAATTATCTTCAAGGGCCATGTAGCTATCGTTAAAAAACAGGAATTTAAATTAAGCATTAATTAGGTATGAGGGGTTATTAAAATAAAAGTTAGTGATTGGCTATCAGTTTTAAGCTATCGGCTTTCAGCTATTTGTTGCGTGCTTTTGCCGTTTGTAATTAATTATTTAGTAATGTTATAGAAAGAAAATGCGGAGTAATAAATTGGGATGAAGGCAAATAAAAGAATGGTTAATTGTTAATGGTTAATTCTACTTTAACAAGTTATGAAGTGTTCTGTTGATTCTGTCGCATGTCTGGGCAGCAAATATATTACACAGAGCTACACGGAGAAGGCACGGAGTTTCACAGAGCGCCTCCGTGTATCTCCGTGCCTTCTCCGTGCATCTCTGTGTAACAAATATATTTCGCAGCCTTAAAGAATGTTCA
>JBDSBP010000248.1:0-28482 GCA_039921525.1 Chitinophagaceae bacterium
GGTGTAACAGGGCGGGGGCAAGCCCTGCCCCTACAAACGCCCGAGGAGTTTTTAGTCAGACGACAGACAGTATCTACGGTCGCAATATTTTCAAATACTGCACCCAGGGCCCAACTGCCTCCTTATATTGCCTGGCTATAACGCGGGAAATTTGTGCAATGTGATTAAGGTCATGCACGGTCCAGGTAGAAAGAAGCTGCGCCAGGGTAACTTCTCCAAAAGCAGGATGCATCCCTTTTTTTTCACAGTGTCCTTCAGTAAGTTTTTTGGAACGTAAATGCTCCATATTCTTTTCGCGTAATCTTTTAAACTCATCTAAAAGTAGCGACAATGATTTCTCTTTACTATCTTCAAATTGGGCAAATCGGTCAAATGTCTCAAATGATTTGACAGGACTGTCTGATAGAATAATGTCCATTCTTGGAACCCAGTCTGTTTTTTCTCCGTGAATAAGATGACCAATTATATCGTATACACTCCAGGTATCTGCCCCTTCATTGTTGGAGGTCCATTCCGTAGATAGATCTTGTAACATAACAAAAAGAACATCAGGTGTTCGTTCAAGAATTTCGATTGATTTTTTTATGGAAAAATTCATGGTTGTTCCTGTTTGATCAGGCTATTCAAAGATCGTTTTATTTTTAATTATTTGCTTGTGGCCGCACCCTGTGCTAAAATCTTAACCCTTTATACGGCTGGAAATTAATGGCCAAACGATTACATATTTGTGTCTTAGCGATAGGCGGCTGATGCTTCGGGAAAGGTACGATCGTTAAATATGCCCACTAATGGTACTAAGGCAATCAAGTCGCGGTCTGGCAGGCAAGCCCCAACCCTACTGCTCTTCGTAATGATACGTTAAACCACCATCTACAAAATAAGTAGAGCCGGTTACATAATTCGCTTCATTAGAAGCAAGAAATGCAACCACCGCGGCAACATCTTCCGGTTTACCTAAACGTTTTTCCGGAATATTCTTTAAAACTTTATCCAGCAATTTTGGTGATTGCAATAATGTTTTATTGATAGGTGTGGCGATGGCACCCGGAGCTACATTATTTATGCGAATATTCAGCGGTGCCAATTCCGTGGCCAGGTTGCGGGTAAGCATCTTAAGGCCCCCCTTACTTACACAATAAGCAGCGAAATGAGGGAAGGGAATTTCTTCGTGTACTGAACTCATGTTGACAACAACCCCCGGCCGTTTTGCTTCCATGCAGTATTTAACAAAAGCCTGCGTACCAAAAAAAAGTCCTTTCAGGTTGGTATCCATCACTAAATCATATTCTTCTTCCGTTACTTCCCAAAAACTGTGATTTTTTTCTACACCGGCATTATTCACCAGGATGTCTAACCGGCCAAAAGCCTTTACGGCGTTGTTCACCAGCTTAACTACATTTTGAGTGACGGTTATATCTGCTGCAATGAAAGTTGCCTTACGGCCCATTGCTGTTATCTGGTCAATAATTCCCTGCCCGCGTTCATCCAGGGCGCGGCCATTTAAAATGATATCAGCCCCTTCGCTGGCAAGGCGGAGCGCACAGGCTGCGCCAATGCCCTGGCTACTGCCGGTAATTAAAGCAACTTTTTCTTCAAAACGTTTCATGCTGTTTTTTTTATGATGAGTAAAATTTATTAAACGGTTAATTCAGGTTTATATTATCGGCTATCGGCTATCGGCTATCGGCTATCAGCTATCAGCTATCAGCCTTCAGCTATCGGCTATCAGGAGGAAACTTTTCACAGATTGACCAGCTGATAGCTGATAGCTGATAGCCAATGAATGCGCAATCTCAATTATTTTTTCATTACATCAGAAGTCCTTATGCTTTCGGGTGTTGGACTGTTATGATAGCTGACCCGCGCCGTTTCCAATCGGTAATACTGATGCAACCTTAATGTTTTAAATATAACTACCACCAATAGGGTGCCGGATACAGGAGCCAGCCAGTACAACCAGAAACCTGTATATGCACCACTAATAACCGCAGGACCAAGGCTGCGCGCCGGGTTGGTGCTGCAACCCGATAAGGGAGATTCCAAACAAACCATTACACAATATAAAAAAGGTATCGTGTACGGTGTGTAATGGCGCAGGTTTTTTCTGCCGGCAAACAAAAACAAAACAGTGATGAGCCCTGCTGTTGTAAATAACTCGCCATAGAAAGCGGGTATCGTTCCACCGCTTCCAGGCACCGTATTACCATAAGAAATACTCTTCCCCTGCTCTCCCCATAAAAGCAAAAAGACGGAGCCCGTTACAGCGCCAAGCATCTGGCTGGCAATGTACCCGATCATTGCTTTCGTCTTCATTTTACCGCGTAACCAAAAAGCAAAACTTACAACGGGGTTTATATGCGCGCCGCTAATTCTTCCCACCGGCGACAGGGAAATAAGGCAACCCGTAACACCGAAGAAAAAACCTGTTACCGCCCTGCGCAACCATTCGTTGGGTATAAAATGTATCATGGCCGAACCTTCACCCCAAAAAAATATTACAACACTTAATCCGATAAGCAGTAGTAATGCAGTACCTATAAACTCCGATAGCAATAAAGGCAGTAAAGACTTTGTAGTGGTCAAATAAATAGTTGTGTGTTTATTATCCGTTAAGAACAGCTATCAAACCGGTCCAGCCTGTTTGATGAGTTGCTCCTAACCCTTTACCATTATCACCATGAAAATATTCACAAAATAAAATATAATCTTTGAAATGTGGGTCCTGGTTAAATTTGGACTGACCGCCAAATACCGGTCGTTCGCCTTTTTCATTTTTTAAAAAAATACTTTTTAGTCGTTTTCCCAGGGAATCCGCAATTTCAGCCAGCGAAAAATAATTGCCGGAATGGGTTGGATATTCTACTTTAAAATCATCCGTGTAATAGTCATGAAAACTATATAGGGATTGAACTAAAAGATAGTTGATAGGCATCCAGATAGGACCCCTCCAGTTGCTGTTTCCGCCAAAGAGATCACTATTGCTTTCTGCCGGCGTATATTCAACGGAATAATTAACTCCATCCAGCCAATAATCATACGGATGCTCCTGGTAAACTTTTGAAACAGAACGAATGCCGTATTCAGACAAGAACTCGTTGGGATCCAGCATGCGGCGTAGTAAGAGCTTCATGCGATGCCCCCTAAGCAATGAATAGAGGTGCTGCTCGTTTCCTTTGGTATCTTTCCAATAACTTACCAACGCGGCAAGGTCTGGCCGCTGATCTTTTAGTTCTTCCATACGCCGTTTCAGGTACGGGAGGTTGCTCCATTTGGATTCGTCAAATACAATAGACGCAAACATAGGGATAAGGCCTACCAGGGTGCGTAATCTTAACCTATCCCATTGGCCATTTGGCTTCCTGATCACATCATAATAGAAACCGTCTACATCATCCCATAGCCCAAACGAATCTTCACCCATGTTCGTTATAGATCCGGCTATATACATAAAATGTTCCGAGAATTTTACAGCCATGGTTTCGTATACCTGGTTGTACAAGGATAGCTCCATGGCAATCTGCATCATGTTAAGCGCATAGGTAGCCATCCAGCTGGTGGCGTCGGCCTGTTCCAGGTGGCCCCCGCCGGGCACCGGCTGGCTACGGTTAAAGACACCGATGTTATCCAGCCCCAGGAATCCACCTTCAAAAATATTATTGCCTTCACTGTCTTTCCGGTTAACCCACCACGTGAAATTAATTAACAGTTTTTGAAAGATCTTCTCCAGGAAACGATAATCCGCCCGGCTTTTTAATGATTTATCTATATTGAATATCTTCCATGCAGCTAATGCATGAACGGGTGGATTAACATCATCAAAGTCCCACTCATAAGCAGGTAACTGACCACTGGGATGCATGTAGTTGGCGCGCACTAATAAGTCAAGCTGGTTCTTGGCAAAGTCAGGATCAATAGTCGCCAGCGCAATACAATGGAATGCGAGGTCCCAGGCTGCGAACCAGGGATATTCCCATTTGTCGGGCATGGAAATAATGTGTGCTGCTATTAAATGTTTCCATTTGTGATTTCGACTATGACTATGGCCCTCGGGTGGCGGCGACTCACCCGGGTCACCCTTGAGCCATCGATATACATTATAATTGTAGTATTGTTTGCTCCACAACATACCGGCCCATGCCTGCCGCTGCACATTTTTTTCATCTTCATTCCCATTGTAAGATGGCAGACTTTCATAAAAGGCATCTGCTTCCTGTTTGCGGGTGTCGATGATTTTTTTGAAATCGTTAAAAGGGTCTGCTATTTTCTTGCTGGTTAATCGTACGCTTAGCTGTACACTATCCAAAGACGGGATGTTGAAGGAATACCATGCTGCTGCCTTAGTGCCTTCCTGTTGTTCATTCACAGCATTTTTTGCGTGGTCAATGACCCTGCTATGAAAGGCGTCTTTTACATAAGGTGAGTTATTGGCGCACTGGTACAAACGTTCATTATTTGTTTCGTTATTGGTAAATAAGAATTCAGGGGTGCCGTCAAAATAACAAAAATACTCACCAAGGGATTTGTGTTGAACTACTATTTCGTTCGCTCCCAGGTAAGTCATAGCAGGAATTTCAGTTTGGGGTAAGTCGCGCCAGGTATTACTATACCATAGTTGTGGCAGTACATGCAGCGGTGCTTCCTGTTTGCCCCGATTATGGATGGTGTACCGCACCAGCAAATCGTCTTCGGTGTTTTTAACATATTCTATAAAGACATCGAAATAACGATTGTCATCAAACAAGCCGGTGTCAATCAATTCAAATTCAGGTTGGAACTTATCGCGACTTTGGTTCTCTTTTAATAGTCTTTCATAGGGATATGCCTGCTGAGGGTATTTATATAACATTTTGCAATAGCTGTGTGTAGGGGTGTTATCCAGGTAGTAATACAACTCCTTTACATCTTCGCCATGGTTGCCTTCGCCATTGGTAAGTCCAAATAACCGTTCCTTTAATATAGCATCTTGTTCATTCCACAGGGCCAAGCCGAGGTTTAACAATTGATGATCATCGCAAAAGCCTGCTAAACCATCTTCACCCCATCGGTACGTTTTGCTACGGGCCATGTCATGGGTTATAAAATTCCATGCATCGCCATCGGCACTGTAATCTTCCCTTACCGTTCCCCATTGCCGTTCAGAAAGATAGGGTCCCCATTTTAACCAGTTGGTTGTTTTTTTATAATGTTCAGCCAGGCGCTCTTGTTCTATACTCATAATTTTTGGCGGTTGTTTCGTTAAAACAATACAAGCTTTAACTAAAAATAACGCAATTGGTTGCAGAAGGATAACTATTAACAAAACAATTGTAAAAACCAACTTGTGCAGCATATAAAACTTTTTTAATTTTTATAGTTACACGTTAAAATAATATGAGTATATTGGTAGAAGATAATATTTAATTATTATTCACTTATAACCTTATATTATGAAAAAGCTAGTTCTTGTTGCTGGTGCCTTAATTGCGTGCAGTATTGTTTGTCAGGCACAAATGACTCCAAAAAAGGCAGCCATTAAAGAAATGTTTAACGTTATGCACCAGGATTCCCTGATGAAAAAAACCATGAATGAAATGACAATTGCAATGGCCGCCAGTTATAAAAACCAGGACCCCAATAACTCCCCTGGTGAAAATAGCATGGAGAAAATTCTTGAAAGAAATAAGGAGGCAACCCAGGGAATTATTACAAAGATGATTAACGAAGACATGGTTGATATTTATGATAAGCATTTCACCCTGGAGGAAATAAAAGATTTTACCATCTTTTATAAAAGTAAATCAGGCCAGCAGCTGTTGAATAAAACGCCTGATATTACCAGGGATATGATGTCTACCATGATGACCAAATATATGCCCGCCATGAGGCAGGCTATGATGTCACCGGGGAAATCACAATAATTTTAATGGTATAAATTGATCCGTTGACTTACTAAAAAAAGTGAACAAATAGGATAAGGTTGATAATACTACAATGACTTCCTCAACGTTACGTTGAACTGCCTCGATTTTTACAAAAACACCTGCACAGCAGGTATTATCTTCCCCTCCTTATTCATAGGAGGGGATGTTCGGAAACGATGCGAAGCATGTTTCTGAACGGGGGTGGTTAAAACGAACTGTTACAGAATAATCTAAACAGTTGAAGGTTCAAAAGCCATTTGTTAGCTTCACCCCGCTGTAACCACCCCCGTTGAAATCCGTACTGCGCAACGTGTTTCAACATCCCCTCCTTATTTAAGAAGGGGAAGATAGCACTATCATACCCCTCTGTTATCAGGACCATCTCCCTCAACCGTTTTTTGTAAATAATATAAATCTCTATAAAACTTTCACCAGGAAACGATATTTTCATACTCTCATCAAACAATAATATGCAAAAAACAATATTATTATTTATACAAATTTTCTTTATTGTAACAGTACAAGCTCAACAATTTACCCTGGTGAATACAGGCAAATCAACATACAGGATTATTATCCCACAAAAAGCAACCGTCATAGAAATTCAGGCTGCCAAGGTTTTCCAGGATTATATCCGGCGAATTTCAGGAGCGGTTTTACCAATAGAGGCAGATAATGAAAGCCCCATAGCTAATGAAATTCTTATAGGCAACGTGAGCAGGCCGGAATTAAAAGACGTGCCGTTGGAAAAATTAAAACAGGATGGATTGTATGTTAGTAACCGCAACAAAAAACTGGTTATAACAGGAGGAACCGGTAAGGGAACATTGTACGGGGTATATACCTTTCTCGAAAAATACCTGGGATGCCGGAAGTACTCATCGGCGGTTACCTATGTTCCCAAAAAGAAAACAATTGTGCTCCACGCAATCAACGACATGGAAGTGCCGGCCGTAACCTATCGCGAAGATTTTTACCCGGATGCATATGATCCTGAATACATGGACTGGCATAAACTGGATTCACACTATGGAAAATATAATACCAATAATGAATGGGGGTCTTTTGTACATACAATGGATGATTTGATAAGCACCAAAGAATATGGAAATGAGCATCCTGAATATTTCAGTTTCTACGATGGTCAGCGTCATCCCGGGCAAAGGCTAAATGGGCAACCAGAAGCGCAGCCATGCCTGAGTAACCCGGAGGTTTTTGAAATTGTTTGCAAAAACCTGTTGTCCAATATTCAGAAGAACCCTGCGGCTATGTATTGGTCGGTAAGTCAGAATGATAATATTAATTATTGCCGTTGCCCGGACTGTACAAAGTTAGATGAGAAATATGCTGCGTTTACTCCCGGTAGCAAAGTGTATCGTACACATAGCACAGATTACCTGCCCATCGGGATGGGATCGCTCCTGACTTTCGTAAATAAAGTAGCGGAGAGATTTCCTGACAAAACTATTTCCACCCTTGCCTATCAATACACACGTGTGCCACCCAGAGATCTTGTTCCTTTAAAGAATGTAAATATTATGTTGTGTAATATTGAAAGCCCAAGGAATATTCCTATCGAGGCGGGTGATACATCTTTTTGTAATGATCTTAGCGGATGGGCGAAAATGACCAATAACATTATAGTGTGGGACTATGTAGTTCAGTATCGCAACCTGATATCTCCATTCCCTAATTTACATGTATTGCAGCCCAATCTTAAGTATTTAACGGATAAAGGCGTTACTGCATATTTTGAAGAAGGAAACCCTGAAACGGGCGGCGAATTTTCAGAATTGAAGGCTTACCTGATTGCTAAACTACTTTGGAATCCCAACGAGAATTCGGATAAGATTATGGATGATTTTTTATCCGGATATTATGGCAATGCTTCCAAACACATTCGCGCGTATATCGATCTTTTACAGAATAAAATGACCGCATCCGGTGCCAAGCTGATCATCTATGCTACACCGGTAGAAGAAAAGGAAACATTTCTTTCCGATACATTAATTACAACGTATAACCAGCTATTTGATCGTGCAGAAAAAGCCGTCGCTGTATCACCGGAGATATTACAGCGTGTTCAAACGGCCCGATTACCTGTGTATTATGCCATGCTCGAAATTGCAAGAGCGGAGAAGACAGGAAAAAGGGGTGCTTTTATTAGTGATAATAAAAATATGGTGAAGCCCAATCCGAAAATAACTAAGATCCTTTATGATTTTGTGTATAGATGCATACAAACTAATGTAACGCACATAAGTGAGGGGCGCACAACACCGCAACAATACCTGGAAGGGTATAGTGCGTTTTTGATAGAAGGTTCGGGAAATACTGTCAATGCAGGACGCTGACTTCCGAAGCTTGAAACACTGACTTCTGTCCATCTGAAATAAAGACATCAGCATCCTTAATGATCGACTTGAAAACTTTCGTCAAAGCCTAAAAGGTTTGCCTTCGTAGTGCCGGCACACCAGGTTCAAACCTTATAGGTGTTAAACAGATTCTTATACCAGCAACCATGGCACGATTATTTTTAGCATAATCTAAAATTCGCCATGAATCTCAAACTAAATCTAATAGCCGGGCTTGCCGGTGCCGTCGCTTTGAATATTTTACACGAAACAGTACGCCAATTCGATGCTGATGCACCTCGTATTGAATTGATCGGCGAAGAAGCATTAACAAAAGCAGTAAAAAGCACTGGAATAAATCCACCTACAGGAGAATCTTTATACCTTGCTACGTTGGCAGGTGATATTATCAGTAACGGCCTCTACTACAGTATGATCGGTGCCGGAAAAAACAAAAACCTGGTAGCAAATGGTGTAGGATATGGAATAGCTGCAGGAATTGGGGCAATAGTTTTTACCAAACCACTTGGCTTAAATGATGCACCGGTTAACCGAACCAATAAAACAAAGGTTATGACCGTGGCTTATTATGTTTTTGGCGCATTGATAACTGCTGCAATCATGAAAAAGTATACGAGGTAAAAACAGGCTTGATAATAATTTGATAGTCTGCGTTAAAGTCTACATCGGCTTCATCTGATAATTTTTTACAGGCCGTTGATCTCCATCCTTTAAACCTGGCCCATTATAGGTATGGATTTTACAGATGCCATAACTTTACTTCCTATTGAACCTGCGTATCCCGTAAGCACCCATTTGAATGCATCAAAAGCAGGACTGGCAAAAGCATATAAGTTTCAAAAAAAATACGATCTTGCGAAACCATTATTATATGCCGTTATGAATAGTGGCCTTTAAATTCTCTATATAAATTTCACGGAAAACCGGAAGTCTGCCAATGATGGCAAAACCACATGGGTAGAAGCTATTTTACACATACAGAATAGTCTCAAAGATGTAGGAGGAATAGAGAACGGTAAAACATTGTATCTTTCCGTACAGCAGAGGTAAAGGGTTGCTATGGTTTTAACCAGCCTTCACAAGACCTGGTTAATTTGTATAAGACAAACGCAGCTGGAGGAAACATATCATACATTGATCTGCTGATAGCCGATAGCTGATAGCTAAAAGCTGATAGCTGATAGCCACTGAACTTAGCAGGTAAATTATTCCATATGAACTATACGAAGGCAAACAAATTAATTATTGCCCTGTTTTTTTCGGTTATGATTTTTGCACAATGCAAAAGCAAAAAAAGTGAGGATAAAGAGGATAAAATCTATAGCGGAGCTGAGTTTGCCGCCAATATAAGATCTACGGAAGCCCGAACACCTGAAGCAGAACGACTTGGATTTAAGTTGCCTGAAGGTTTTGAAATACAGTTATATGCTTCCGAGCCAGATATCGAAAAGCCGATCAATATTTCATTTGATGCAAGGGGAAGGATGTGGGTAACACAGTCCTTCGAATATCCGTTCCCGGCAGTCCCCGGCAAAGGAAAGGATCACCTGACCATTTTAGAAGATACAGATGATGACGGCAAGGCAGATAAATTCATCAACTTTGTTGACACCCTTAATATTCCCATCGGCGTATTACCAATGAATGATGGCGCCATTGCCTACAGCATTCCCAACTTGTATCGCTTCACGGATGTGAATGGCGATGGTAAGGCAGACAGTTCCAAAAAATTGTTTGGCCCTTTTAAAATAAATGACACACATGGCATGATCAGCAACCTGTTACGGGGCTTTGATGGATACGTGCATTCCTGTCATGGTTATACGAATCGCGACACTATTGCCGGCACCGATGGTGATTCTATTTCCATGATTTCAGGAAATACCTTTCGCTTTCTACCCGATGGTTCCCATGTGGATCATACCACGGATGGAAGAATAAATCCATTTGGACTGGTATATGATGAAATGGGATACATGTATTCAACCGATTGCCATACATCGCCTTTATATCAACTCATACGTGGAGCGGATTACACCCAATGGGGTAAGGAGGAAGGCATGGGATTTGGTCCTGACATGACGCCGTTATCAAATGAAGCCACCGCACTCGCGGGCATAGCTTACTATGCAGATGCTCATTTTCCTGACAGTTATAAAAAGAACTTTTATATAGGGGATGTAGTGAGAAGCCGCGTGTACCGATACTCCTATGGATTCAAAGGTTCAACACCCATTGGGAAAAGAGAAGAAGATTTTATATTAAGCGAAGATCCCTGGTTCCGGCCAGTTGATGTTAAAATGGGGCCTGACGGCGCTTTGTATATCGCCGATTTTTATAATTCCATAATTGGCCACTATGAAGTACCGCTCGATCATCCAAAAAGAGATCATAAGAGAGGCCGTATCTGGAGGGTCACTTACAAGGGAAAACACAACAAGTTGAATAACCTAACGGCAGCAACGGTAAATGAACTATTGCAGGCTCTTGGCATGGACAATATGTTTATAAGAATGTCGGCTGCGGATCAACTGGCAGACCGCATTGGATCAGCTGCGGCAGCACCTCTTATAGAAACATTAAATAAGAAAGATATTTCTTCCCGCCAATATATTCATGCGTTATGGGCGCTGGAGCGGGTGCATGGATTAACACCCGATATAATAAAAAAATCAGCTGCCAGTGAAGATCCGGTCATCAGGCTTCACACTATGAAAATGCTGGCGGAAGAAAAACCCGACAGCAGTTTGCTCCTTCCGATTGTATTATCAGCATTGAGTGATAAAGATGAACATGTAAAACGTGCAGCAACCGAATTACTAATAAAATATCCGACTATCTCATCGGTGGAAGCAGCGATTACTGTTCTCCGTGAGGCCCCCGGCTATGACAATCATTTATATTATACGGGGAGACTATGTCTTCGAACACTTTTAAGAAATCCGCCGCTGATGAACCAGGTTGTTGCCATGAATTGGAAAGAGGATGATGCGGCCCACCTTGTTGATGTGATGGTAGGTGTGCCTTCTGTTGATGCCGGTATATTTATGTATGGTTTTATCAGGAAATATAATGCTCCCAAAGCGGCCGACCGCCGTGTGTTTCAGCATATTGCCCAATATGTTCCCTATAACAAACTCGATAGTACCGTTGCCATTGCAATGCGTAACAGCAAACCCGGTTCTGACTCAACAGATCTTTTGATATTCAGGGGCATTCAACAGGGAATAGCGCAGAGAGGGGAGAAAGAGAACCCTCAATTGATCCAGTGGGGCAAACAATTGGCTACAAATGTGCTGCATAAATATCCTTATGCATTCGCTACACCACCTTCTGTATTGAGGCTGCAGACCTTCGCTGCAGACGTTGCAGGAATTTACCAGATGAAGGAGATGATACCGGAATTAAACGCATTTGTACAACATGCAACCACTAAGGAACTGTACCAGGGATCGGACGAACTTTTTGATTCTCTTATGAACCTTAAGAGATTTGCGATGCGTTCATTATTGAAGATGGATCCGGACAATTCACCCACGATCGCTCTTCAAATACTAAACGACACGTCGGTTGATTTTCATTTCAAAAATGCGGTTGGCACTGTGCTGGGAGAGTTCCCGGGTAAAATTGTAAACAAGGTTTTGGGGGAAGTTAAAAATGCTCCACCCGATCTGCAGGCCGCCATCGCGATCGCGCTTGCCAATACAGCAGACGGCAAAGATGTTTTGTTCGGCCAGGTGAAAAAAGGAGTGATCTTACCGCGTACTTTAATGCTCCCGAGAGTGCAGGAAAGATTGCTGCTGAATATTTCACCGAAGCAAAAGAAAGAATATGATGCTGCAGTTGCAGGATTGGACCCCGTAGATAAAGAAAGGCAAACCATGATATTTGACAGGCTCACGGCCTACGATGCAACTAAGCCTAAACCCACGCTTGACTCTGGGCTAAAAGTGTTTATCCAAAATTGTTCTCCCTGTCATATGATCGCTGGAAAGGGGGGAGCTATCGGGCCTAATCTTGATGGCGTTAATCAATGGGGTTCCAGGGCGCTTGCCGAAAAAATTCTTGATCCCAACAGGAATATTTCCGAGAACTTTAAGAACTATACGATCAAATTAAAAGATGGGAAAGTAAGTTCCGGCCTTTATCGCAGAGACGAAGGAGCGGTTGTTATATTTGCCGATGCTGCGGGACAGGAATTTTCTATTGCTAAAAAAGATATTGCACAACAAACTGCATCTAAATTTACACTGATGCCAGATAATTTCAAGGACCGGCTCTCTCAACATGATTTTAATGCACTGATAAATTATTTATCCAATCATAAAAACCTGTAAATTTTTATGGGATGCCTGTAAGAATATGCAAAACCTTGTTCGTTTGTGCAGCAACGATAGTATCCGGTGTTTGTTATTGCCAAACGCCGGATTCTGTCAGGTTTAATAAAATCATTCTTACAAAAGATTTTATTTCTGAAGGTATTGCCATCGGTGATGTGAACAGGGATGGGAAAACAGATGTGCTGGCAGGCACATATTGGTTCGACGCACCGGCGTGGAAGAAACATGAAATAGATTCGGGCAGGGTTTATTTCCAGGACAATGTGTACAGTCATTCTTTTTTGAATTATAGCATGGATGTTAATCTTGACGGGTGGACGGAACAGCTGGTGATAGATTTTCCGGGAACGACAGCGATATGGTACGAGAACAACCACAATAAAAAACGCTACTGGATAAAACATCTTATATATGAAACGGTGGGAAATGAATCGCCCGCTTTTGTGGATGTTGATGGGAGAACCGACCTGTTATGCGCTGATTCAAAAGAATTGCAAATGATATGGTTCCGCGCACCATTAATAAAAGGCGCAACGGCATGGCAAAAATATACAATCAGCGAAAAGAATGCGCCCGGTACTGAAATTTTTTCACATGGACCTGGGTTGAGTGATCTCAATAAAGATGGGCGAGCTGATGTGATTATAAGGGAAGGATGGTGGGAGTGCCCTGAAGATCGCACGAAACCCGACTGGACATTTCACAAGGCCGACCTGGGAGATGAATGTTCTCAGATGTATGTGATGGATGTAAACAATGATGGAAACATGGATGTGATCAGTGCTTCGGCGCATTTATCCGGCGTATAGTGGCATGAACAAATTAAAGATAGCGTTGGAAATGTTAGCTGGCAGAATCATGTGATTAGTTATGCCTTCGCAGAATCACACGCGGTTGCGCTGGCTGATTTAAACGGGGATGGTTACCCTGATATAGTGACGGGCAAGCGTACCCTGAGAAGTAATACCTGGCGCAGTAATCCGGGCACACATGGTCCGCCCTTACTATATTGGTATGAATGTACGCCCGGCAAAGAGCCCTGCTGGATACCGCACCTTATAGATGAAACTTCGGGTGCAGGACTGAACCTTGTAACAAAAGACATTAACCAGGACGGTAAAACAGATCTCGTAATTGCCAATTTTAAAGGAGTTTTTATATTTCAAAATATCAAAACCAAATAGCTATGATAATGAATAAAAGCCGGTATCTATTTATGATGTGTATATTAATCGGAGCCGGTTTTAGCGCTTACCCGCAACTGGTAGACACTTCTTTTGCAGGCTTTAAAAAGTACATCTTAAGTAATGATTTTATTTCTGAAGGAGTGGCAGCAGGAGATGTAAATAATGATGGGAAAATAGATGTGCTTGCTGGATCTTATTGGTTCGAAGCACCATCATGGAAGCGTCATCAACTGGCCGAAGGAAAAACCTATGAAGTTAAAACACAGTATAGCCGCTCATTTATCGATCATTGTATGGATGTAAACCTGGATGGATGGAATGACCTGATCGTTGTTGATTTTCCCGGAATGAGTGCATCCTGGTTCGAAAATCCGAAAAATAAAGAAGGCTATTGGACCAAACATCTTATCTATGAAACAGTAGGTAATGAATCGCCTGCATTTGTTGACGTAGATGGCGACGGACGTGCCGACCTGATTTGTGCCGATTCAAAACAACGGCAGATGGTATGGCTGCAATCACCCACTACAAAAGGCGGAACGGAATGGAAGAAATTTCCTGTTAGCGTAACTAATCCTGCAGGCACCGATATTTTTTCACATGGGCTTGGTTTTGGCGATGTAAATAAAGACGGGAAAAAAGACCTGATCATTAAAAACGGCTGGTGGGAAGGTCCGGCAGATCCAAAGAAACCCAACTGGAAGTTTCACCCGGCCGATATTGGAGAAGATTGTTCGCAGATGTATGCACTGGATGTAAACGGCGATGGGTTGCCGGATGTTATCAGTGCCTCCGCCCATAAATATGGCATCTGGTGGCACGAGCAGTCGCGTGATGACCAGGGCCTGCCCGCCTGGGATCATCATACCATCAGCTATTCTTCGTCTCAAACACATGCAGTAGCCATGGCAGATTTTAACAGCGATGGCAACCCGGATTTTGTAACGGGAAAAAGATATTTAGCCCATCTTGAACACACTAATCCAAGTAATAAATCAACCATTGACCCAGGCACTTATGATAAACCCGCGATATACTGGTTTGAATTCACCCCCGGTAAAAAACCCTACTGGATCGAACATAAAATCGATGACGATTCAGGAGTAGGCATCAACCTCGTTGCGCAGGATATTACCGGTGACGGTTTGCCGGATATTATTGTTGCCAATAAAAGAGGAGTGTTTGTGTTTGAGAATTTGATGAAGAAGAAGTAGGGTAGTGGATTTTTCATCTACTCCCTGTATTTTCAGCCAAAGAAAGCAAGATGCTTTTATTCAGGAAGCAAAAAGCGCTTCGCTGAAAAAAAATTTAGAGGTCTTCTAAAAAGTCCTTCATTCAGCCTCTCCACGTACTGTCATTTCAGCCAAAGCGCGTAAGATGATTTTATTCAAACAGCAAAAGGCGCTTTGCTGAAATGACAAATGATAGTAAGGTTTAGTATAGTAATTCATTAATTAGCGTATCACTAACATGTCATTTCAGCCAAAGCACGATGGCTCTATTTTAAAGTTTGTAAAAAACTTTATTCCGTATTCCGTATTGCGTTTTTACTTTATAAAAATAAGAACCTGCAGGCAGCCTGGAAACATTTACTGTTAATGGGTTATTCCCCTGTGTAAGTATTACGGACTGCTGTATAAATTGAACAATTCCATCCAGGTTCACAATTGAGATCGTTGCAACAGTGTTATTATTCTTACTATATATTACCGTTTTCAAAATTTCATGAACCGGGCTGGGGTAAAGTGAAACAATACCTATCTGATTATTATCAGTTGAAGGAGCCTCCTCAACTTTAACAGCTACACAGAGCCTGCTTTCACAGCCTTTTGCAGTTTTAATACTCAGGCACACCTCATAATTTCCAAACCTCGCAAACTCATGAGCAGGCGAAGCATCGTTACTGGTGGTACCATCCCTGAAATCCCATTTGGTTTCAACAATCTTATCATTTGCAGTCAACACACTTGAACTACTATTAAAACGAACTTTTTTCGGACCTAGCTTTTCAAAAGTGAATCTTGCAGAACAGGTAATAGCAGGAGAAGCCGGTTGAACAGAAATGGCTTTACAAATTTTACTTTCACAGCCGCTGGCTGTTTTAATCGTTAAACACACTTCATATACACCATCGTGTGGGAAAGTGTGTGTGGGATCTACGCGATTCAATAATGAAGCGGATCCATCACGAAAGGCCCAGCTCCTGGTAACGATATTATCTCCATTACCCGTTTCAGATACACTGCTGTTAAACTTTACAGACAAAGCGGCAACCGTTGAAGAAACCGGAACCGATTCCGCTGTAAATTTAGCAGCGCAGGAAGGTGGGGGTGTGGTAAGGCATACGGTAAAGGTTGCTTCAACTATTTTCGATGACGAAACTTCCTTTTCCTGCACTAATACAATACCATCGCAGTTTTTGACGCTGATGCGTGTTCTTCGTATATCACCTCCCGTGCAGGTAATTTCTTTCGAGTAAAAACCCTCGCTGTTTGTAACCGCTACCTGCTCGCTGCATGATGCAGTACCCGCGGTTAAATAAACGGCAATATTTACGGATGTGTTAGCAGATGCACTGCCATTCGAGAGTTTGATGGATCCTTTTACTGTAATTACATTAGCCTGTACAGCTATTGTGGTAAAAAGCATTGTAACAAAAAAGAATAAGTAAAATTGTTTTTTCATGTGGCGCGAGTTGAAGGATTAAATGGTGAGTACTTTATTATGGAGACCTTGTAAAGATCCTTTGGTTGTGTAAGAACGAAAATAAAATTCATTTTTTATAATTTTTACAAACTATGATGCCTGCATCATTAACCTTAAAAGGAAAAATTTAACCCCGCGGCTAAACCAACGGAATTGCGTTGGGCCGTTACAGGATTTTTTTCTGTTGCGTTTGATAATGCGAACCTAACCGAAGGAATTAAACCAATAGAGAATTTTTTGTTTAAGTAGTAGCCAATACCTAATCCCATGTTCCAGTCGAAGTAATGAGATTTCAATCCTTCAATATTACCTGAATAAGTATGCTCTGAAGATTGAATCGTTGTAATTTTTGCTGTTGATTTAAAATTAGCATAAACAAGCACTGCAGGGGTGAAACCAAATCTTCCCACATAAAAATTATATTGTAATCCAATAGGAACGGATATGTATTTTATTGTACTCTTCGATGACAACGTTTGAATACTATCGGCAAGGGGCGGTTGCAGGCGGGTTTTTACTGTGTAATAGGCATAGCCTGATGAAGTACTTATACGGTAATTTATCTTGCCATTATTATCTTTACGGGCAACAAGTGGTTTGCGGGTGATATCGGTAATGTAAGTGGCCAGGCTTATGCCGGTCGCAATGCCCAGGTTACCTGATATTTTTCTTGAAATCATTAATCCGACTATGGTTGAAATCCTGTTCTTTTCATGGTTTTTTATCTGCAGGTAATTATCTTCCCTAAAATCTGGACGATTTGCTTCTAAATTGGTAGATACAATATGTTCACTGTAGAAAATACCTGCCGTGAATTTTTGAGGATGTAAGCTTTTTGTTTTTAAACGGATGCTGTTTTTTGCAATTAGCCTATTAATTAGAGAGGAAGGGTTTAAGTCGGAAAATGGTATCACCAATGGTTCACGTGTAAGTGAAGATATCGGCTCTCTAATTGAGCTTGCTTTAAGATCTTTGGTTTCTTTTATAACTAAATTGTCGCTTGAATATGCTGGCGTACGTGAATCAATGCCTGGAGTGAAGCTGCTGTCACTGCCGGTCTTGCTATTGTTAATTGCACGGGTTTCATTGCCGGATGGGTCAGTATCTAATTTCTTACCCATCGCTTTTCGTGTATTAACCGCAGCGGGCATTTTCAACGCCTTATTATTTTTATTTTTTTCACCAGTGATATCATTTGCTGAAGAAATGTTCATCAGACCGGTTGTTAGTTTTTTCTTTTTGCTTTTATGGATACTTGCTATTCCGGGTGATAGTATTACAGTTTCATCTATCAAAATTATCTTATCTGCGATTTTATTATCGGGAGGTAGTATATGTTCCTTACTACTGTCGATCAAGTTCTTCTGCTTTACTATTTCACCCGTTATAGAACTAATGGCCGCTTTTGGATTTGAATGCGGTCCTGAATTGTCTATAGTGTTAGCGTTTTTCCTGCTATTGAGAAGGGCACTTTTTAAATGATTCTGCCGGACAGCCTTTTTATACTTCCAGTTTAGTTGTAGCGTGTACACAGAAAGGCTAACGAAAGAGATGAAAAGAACAGCAGCCACCCACTTCCATTTTTTGTATTGTTTTGTGATGGAAGTGACATTTCTTTTTTGAAGATTTTTTTCAAGGTGCTCCCACACACTCTCCGTGGGAAGGTCTGAATGCCTTTGCACGGCATTTTGAAATAAATCATCAATATCATGTAATTGTTCATCCATGTTATTTGAAATTTATTTTGGATGACTGCAAACTGAATGTTACCGCTTTTTGTAATATATACCGGGCCGCCGAGAGATTTGATTTGGAGGTGCCTTCAGCTATTCCCAGAAGGTCGGCTATTTCCCGGTGTTTCATTTTTTCGAAAACAAACAAATTAAAGACCATTCTATAAGCAGGGGGCAACTGCTGTATCATACTTATCAATTCTTTTGTTCCCAACCTGGACAGAATTTCTTCATGCGCCGTTCCCACTATTTCTGTGGTAGTTATATCAACCACCGGGTGAAGTAACCTGTTGTTTCTGTATTTTCGGAAAGCGCAATGAATCATTATTTGTCTCATCCATCCTTCTAAAGGGCCCTTGTGGTTATACTGATGTATAAAATCAAAAACTTTCATAAATCCTTCCTGTAAAACATCTTCTGCTTCCTCACGGTTATTGCAATACCGAAGGCAAATCAAAAACATAGGTTGCATAAATAGCTTATACAATTTAGTTTGTGATTGCATGTTATATCTCATACAACCCTGAATAATCTCTTCGAGAATTTCCAATTTATGGTAAGTTCATCTACTTATAGAGACCTGTTTATTATATTTAGTTGTGTGAGTTAAATATTAATATTCAAAATGTATTGTTTTGCATATAAATCCCCGGGCAAATTGTAATAATTATTTTTGAGAAATGGGGATTTTATTTTACCTTGAAGCGTTATGCCGCCAACAGCTGAATCGGGTAAACCAGCATTAACTATCACTGACGTTCCCTTTCCTTTTAAAATATGATTGTTCATCGAAAATCTTGCTTGCCCGAACCATTTTTCTTAAAAGGACGGTTCATCATCATCATCATGAACTTAACTAACCGTTATGTATAAACTAAAAGTAAACAAAAAGGAGTACAGTGTGGATGCGAGCCCGGACATGCCTTTGCTGTGGGTGCTTCGCGATCTGATTGGATTAACCGGAACAAAATTTGGATGCGGTATGGCTCAATGCGGAGCCTGCACCGTTCACCTGAATGGCGAAGCTGTTCGCTCCTGCGTAACACTCGTTACGCGCGCGGCCGGGCAAGAGATAACGACCATCGAAGGACTTTCACCCACTACCACACATGCCCTTCAACGAGCATGGCTCCAGGAAGATGTTCCGCAATGCGGCTATTGTCAGTCAGGACAACTTATGTCGGCGGCTGTATTGTTACGCGAAAAACCTGATCCTACCGACCAGGACATCGATGATGCCATGAGCGGTAATATTTGCCGTTGTGGAACTTATCCAAGATTAAAAAAGGCTATTCACCTGGCCGCTGAACTTCAAAAAAAGGAGCTATCTAAATGACTACTCAATTAAAAACAAATCGCCGGCAATTTATAAAATCAGGCGCCATGCTGGGTGGCGGACTGATCGTATCTTTCATGATACCCGCTTCTGCTAATCGACTGGCTGGTGCTTTTGATCCCGGGCCTGAAGTGTTTTTTAAACCGAATGCTTTCCTTCGAATTGGTAATGACGGCGTGATCAATGTAATTTTAGCTCATGCTGAAATGGGACAGGGAATATGGACAACCCTTTCCATGTTGATTGCCGATGAACTGGATGCCGACTGGAAGTCCGTAAAAGTTGAACACTGCCCTGTAGGAAAAGAGTATGCACACACTGCTTTTGGTATCCAGATCACCGGGGGCTCCAGCAGCACATATTCTGAATTTGATCGGTACAGGCAGGCCGGTGCAACTGCAAGAGCGCTTTTAATAAATGCTGCTGCCAAGAAGTTCGGAGTAGATGCTGCTACCTGCAAAACGGAAAATGGCTTTGTGACTTCGGGCAATAATAAAGCAGCATATGGTGATTTGGTGGCTATCGCCGCTACCCTTACGGCACCTCAACAAGTTGAACTTCGCCCTGCTTCGCAATGGAAGTATATTGGCAAAGGACTAAAACGCCTCGACGCACCTGCCAAAGTAAACGGCAGCGCCAAATATGGAATGGATGTACAATTTCCCGGAATGCTTACTGCGGTGGTGGCTCACTCACCGGTAACCGGAGGGAAAGTAAAATCCTTTAATGCCACTGCCGCAAAAGCAGTTCCTGGTGTTCGGGATGTGGTACAGATCCCAACAGGTGTAGCGGTGATTGCTGATCATTTCTGGGCAGCAAAGAAAGGCCGGGATGCGCTTAAAATTGATTGGGAAAGTGGATCATTCGAATCGTTTAACAGCGGGCAACAATTAGCCGATTATAAAGCATTGGCAAATACCAAAGGACTTCCGGCACTGGACAAAGGTAATGCGGAAGCCTCTTTGGCAAAATCTACCAAATCGATCGATGCCGAGTACCTTTTTCCTTATCTCGCACACGCTCCCATGGAGCCAATGAATTGCACGGTAAAATTATCAAAAGAAGATTGCCAGATATGGACGGGTACACAACTTCCTGGTATTGACCAGCAGTCGGCAGCAAAAATTCTGGGCTTTAAACCGGAACAGGTCACTATTAATACCGTATTTCTCGGTGGTGGTTTTGGTCGAAGGGCAACACCCACTTCGGACTTCGTATCAGAAGCCGTTCAGATTGCAAAAGCAAGCGGCAAATTTATTAAAATGGTCTGGACCAGGGAAGATGATATGAAAGGCGGCTACTACAGGGCGGCCTTCGTACATAAACTGCGCATAGGGGTCAACGATAGTGGATATCCTGATGCCTGGCAACACACCATTGTGGGACAGTCAATTTTTGCAGGAACATTCCTGGATGCGATGGTACAAAAAGGTATCGACTCTTCTTCGGTGGAAGGCATTTCCGACTCACCCTATTTAGAGAATGTAAAAGACGCTTACGTAGGTCTTCACAGCCCTAAACTTCCTGTTACCGTGTTATGGTATCGTTCCGTGGGAAATACGCACACAGCTTATGTGATGGAAACAATAATTGATGAACTTGCTACCAAAGCGGGCAAAGATCCGGTGGAATACCGGAGAACGTTATTAAAAGAGAAACCCCGCCATCTTTCTGTACTTAACCTGGTGGCTGAAAAGGCCGGTTGGGGTAAAACCCTTCCTGCCGGGCACTTCCAGGGCATTGCGGTTCATGAATCCTTCCTGAGTTATGTGGCCCAGGTGGTGGAAATTTCCATTTCTGAAGCGGGCAAACCAATCGTGCATAAGGTTACATGTGCTATAAATTGCGGCCTTGCTGTAAACCCGGATGGGGTGAAAGCACAGATGGAAAGCGGCATTATCTTCGGGTTAACCATGGCTTTGTATGGAGAGATAACATTTGATAAGGGCCAGGTACAGCAAAGTAATTTTCATAACTACCCCATGATGCGCATGAATGATAGTCCGGCAGTAATAGATGTGTTTATTGTAGACAGTAACGAAAAAATGGGTGGCGCCGGTGAACCAGGCGTACCTCCTACTGCGCCGGCTCTTGCCAATGCTATCTATGCGGCAACGGGTAAGAGACTGCGCTCAATGCCTTTTCAAAATATTAACCTGAAAAATGCATGATGATGATAAAATTGTTGTCTTCATAAAAAATGCAATGGTTAGGATCGATCGTGTTGTTTTGTTCTTGTTATACTTTTATCTATAATGGAATTCCGGATAAATCCGGGAGCTTTCACAAAGATCCGCCCAACAAGATGGCAAAGGATAGTGTGGCTTAAAAAAGGCTTTCCTGCAGCATTGACCATGTTACAAGTGATACGCCTGTGCTCGCGGGATGGCATCCTGCCGATGGGTATAAATTGCCGCCTTTGAGCCATAAGGAGTTTGCGAAACAAATTAAGGAATGGGTTGATAAGGAGGCGTTTGTGCCGGGGGAGTAAGCATTTATTAAACAGACGGCATAGTTATTTAAATCCAGAACATGAAACCAAATAGTCCGCCATTAACCCCACCCTTTCCCGGCAGGTTGAAATCGTTGGAATTTTTAGAATTGAAATCGAAATCCTAAATTAAGCGCAGACGGATTCAACGAACTTTGAAAGTCAATTTGTGTATAAGTAGAATTTATGATAAGATGTTCTATTTTAAAGCCCGGATGCAGGTTCAATGTGGAAAAAACACCAAACCTAAACCCGCGCTTCTTTTTTGAAACTGATTCAGCGGACAAACTAACCCCGGGAAGCAATTTCGAGTGGTTGTAATCACCAAACTGGTGTGGCGGTTTCTTATATAATAGCAGCAGTGCCGAAGGCCCGATACCCAGGATGGCCGATTTACGATGAAAGTTAATTTTTGGATTAACAACATAATTGGTATAATTGATTGTAATACCTCCTCTATTAGTATTATATCCTTTTACAATCCCTGCTTCCTGCAAACCAGCTAATAGAGAAACGGAGATCTTTTCATTGATGTACCTGCCGCCTTCAACCACTACGGAAGGATATTTTACTGAATTGGGATAGTCTTTCGAAAAAATTAACGTGGTAGAATTATCAAAACCTGACGCCCTCATGCCGGATTTCAATTCTCTGGGTGTTCCTGCCAATGGATAGGAAACCTTGAAAGAGAAATAGCCTCTTTGACTTCTTGCCTGGAATACAAATAAAAGCGCACTAAATAAAAGTATTGATTTCATAAAACAAACTACAAAAGAAAGTGGTAGTTTCAAATACTGACACCTTTTTTCTACAGTTTGCAAGTGCGAAACGGAGATTTTATAGTTTAATTAAGCAAATCAAATATGAAAAGTTTCACGCTTATTATTCCTAAAAAAAAACTTCATCTTAATAAAAAAAAGCATCATGCCTCATACCTCTTCCGGTAATAATCCAACAAGTCTTTCATAGGCTCCTTCGCAATCTTCCCCACCTGGAACCCATAACTTTCGCACAGCTCCATTAAAATATCCCGGTACGCCCAGGAGATGCTGCCGGTAAAATGTACTGGCACAGTTTTGCTTTCCGCGTACGACATAATATGTTTTGTGAAAAAAGCATCCAGTCCTGCTTTCAATAATTTTTCCAAATGCGGGTGCCCGCGATGCTCGGCAAAAAATAAGGAGAACGAAGCCAGGAAACGATTAGGAAGGGAAGATGAATATACTCTTTCCAGCATACTGTCTTTGTTTGTTCCAAACCTGACCTGGAACTCCTGTTCTATTTCCTTTTCAAGATTGCCATAGAGATATTCTGCTATGAGCAATTTGCCCAGCCAGGCACCTCCCCCTTCATCGCCTAAAATATAGCCAAGGCCGGGCTTATTTTTTTCTACTATATCCCCGTTATAATAACATGAATTGGAACCAGTGCCCAATATACATGCAATGCCTTTGCTCTGCCCGCAAAGGGCATGAGCAGATGCCACCAGGTCGTAGGTGATATGAATGGTAGCAGCAGGAAACAAAACAGACAACGCATTAAAAACAATACCAATGGTACCAGGTGCGGTACAGCCGGTACCATAATAATATATTTTACTGATATTTTCTGGCTCGGTAATTCCTGGCAGCAATTCCTGCTGAAGCAATACTTTGATCTGGGCGGTGCTTAAAAAGTAAGGACTTATTCCTTGTGTCTTAATTATTTCTGTGTCATTGCCAGACAGTATGCCCCACTCTGCTTTGGTAGATCCACTGTCTGCAATGAGTATCATGTTTTTCATGTATGGCTCGCCGTTATGAGGTTATCAGTATTGATGATGATTTATATTTTATCGTTTCGCTATTATTTGATCGATCAGGAAATTGGCCCTTGCTCCTGTGACACCTGTGGATGGACATTTACCCTCACCCCTAAGCTCTTTAACAATAAGATCGATCAGCGGTTGTTGTACATGTTCGGGATAGGGCAGGTTATACGTTTCCGTACCATCTCTTTTTTCAACCGTTATTATAAAATCGTCGAAGAAGGAAAATCTAATCCGTCCCTGCGAGCCAATCAGTTGTCCTTCTTCAACCTGTTGCTCTTTATTGACAGTGAAGCACCAGCTTCCATTTCCTAAAACGCCGGATTCAAATTCAAAATTTGCTACAACAATATCATCGGCTTTGTATAACCCTGCCTGGTTGCGCGACATTCCCGAACTTTGTTTCACCGGGCCAAAAGCATATTCTAAAAAATCGAACTGGTGTGAGGCAAGGTCATGAAAATGGCCGCCACCGGAGATCTCGGGATAGACACGCCAGCGAGGTTGCGGGTTTTCTCCTGTTTCTTCCGCATACGGTGGTTTGTGAAGACGGATATTGATGCAGCGGATATCGCCGATAACTTTTTGATCAATCAGTTCTTTTAGTTTCAAAAAATAAGGCAGGGCACGCCGGTAGTATGCAACAAAAAGAGGAGTGCCGGTTTCCTTGCTAATGCGGTTCATCTCATCGCATTCCGCTGCGTTTCGGGCCATCGGTTTTTCTACATAAACAGGTTTGCCTGCTAACATACCTTTTTTGGCATATTCGAGGTGCGAATCGGGAGGGGTGGCAATATAGATCGCTTTGACACGGGGATCATTTACCAAGTCATCCACGTTGTCGTACCAATACGGCACGCCATGGCGTGATGCATAATCGGCGGCCTTTGCCGGGTCTCTTCCCATTACGGCTACCAGCTTTGAATTGGCAACTTTACTAAAAGCAGGACCGCTCTTTTTTTCTGTTACGTTTCCAATTCCTATCATACCCCAGTTGATTTGATCCATAGGTTTATTTTTAGTGAATATCAATGATTTTTTGCTACGGGAGTGATGGCGCTATCTTCCTCTCCTTATTCAACGAGGGGATGTTGTCTTCCGTTGCGCAGCAAGGAAGACAACGGGGTGGTTGTCGCGTGGTGTGGCTAACGAATGGTACTTGAGCCTTCAAAAATTTAAAGCATAATGTAACACCCTGTTTTAACCACCCCCGTTCTGAAACGTGCTTCGCATCGTTTCCGAACATCCACTCCTTGAGTAAGGAAGGGAAGGTAGAATATCCACTCCTTGTAAGGAAGAGAAGATAGAACAGTCACTCCTTGAATAAGCAGGGGAGGGTAGAGCGGTCACCCTGTGTTTTAGTTAAGACCAAACAACGCACAACTACTCTGCCCCGCTAATCATTCTAAAATACCTGCCCACCCAATAAGGCAATAAATATACATAACCACCACTTAATTCTGCTAAAGCATTTGATTTGCTGTCTAAAGTAAAAAGATTTCTGTTATGTTTATTCTTCGTTTGCTCTTCAGGTGGCAAAATTCCTAAAATGGTTTAGTTTTGGATAGACCCTGTTTTAACCTATACGGTTTGAACCCGGAGTGCCAGCGCTAAAAACGCAAACCTTACAGCTTTTTCTTCGACAGATGAACCATAATTTCATTTAAGTTTCTTTTCATTCAGTGATGAAGTTTCAACAGGTGCACTGATCACACCAAAATACCTGCCCATCCAATAAGGCAGTAACCAGATATCTCCGGCACTATTTTCAGAGCGGCCATTACTTCCTCCATCAAGGGTGAAAAGATTTGCATTATGCCGTTTAATCGGCGATTCGTCGGGGGGCAGGACTTCTTTAATTGTTTGTCCCCGAAAATTATGAGCAATAAATTCGATGTCCTTTCGTTGGCTGTTGGTGACCCGCCAGTTGATAAGATCCAATGGATAGCGTTGCAGGTAACCAATGGATTCTTCCAGGTCAAAATCCTTTATGCCGGTCATGGCCGTTACAATATTCCAGGCAGCTTCTTTTTCCGGCCTTTCTGCTTCCCAATGATCGATGATGGATGAGCGGAACTTTGCTTTCAACGTATCGTTTAATGCATACCGGTAGAGACCCCAATACCCAAGGAAATACATCTCATCATCAGAATGGTTCCAGCCAGATGATAATAGTTTACTGAGGGTATCGGATTCGCCGGGGGCTTCCGCGATGCTCTTCATCGGACGCATAAGGTTTTGGAGATAGCCATATTTTTGAATCAGTTCGAATGCTTTGTCCTTGTAAATTTTTTTATGGGTGAAGTGAAAGGCCGTCTGCAACATGGCGATAATATTGGATGATGTGATCTTCCGGTCGCCCACCATTACCGGCATGGCGTTTACATATTCAGGATTCCATCTTCCCCAACGGGTGGGCTTGCCATCCCAATCAATAAGGTAAAAATCATGTTCAACAATATGTTGCATTAGCGTATCGATCAACCGGATGGCCCTGCTCTTAAGATCTGCATCATCAATAAGTTCTGCGATGGCGCCAAAGACAAAAATATGGCCAATGGCTTCATCGCTGCTGGTGGTTGACTTCCAGTCCCATTGGGGATCTTCTGCCTTTCTCCATAAATCCTTGTCGGCAGATTCATATCCTCTTCTTTCAAAAGATCTTGCCGGGAAACCTTTGACCGGGTTGATGGTATACAACCGTTCCATAGCGTCGAAAGATTCGCGGCAGTTCTTCAGCGCTTCGGGAGAGCGTGTTACAGCGTAGCGGAATACTTCTGCGCCAAGATACATAGATGTCCAAAGCCCGTCGTTATCCGAATCTTCCAGGATGCCCGTATCAGGGTCACCGTTAGTCATTCTTGAAATGGTGGCATTAAAGCCATTACGGATATGCCTTTCGCGCACCTGTTTTTCAAAAAACATTGCTTTATCATAGAGGCTCATTGGCTGAAAGTGTATCTCACCCAATCCTTTGTCGGTGAGCAACAGTACAGACCATTTTTCTCCCTTGGCGATATCAACAATATTATCAGAGGGTATCCAACGTGCGGAGGCATAGTAATCGAATTTTCCATCATCCCGTAACATAAAAGCCCCTTTAGTAGAACCAAACCATATCTTCTTGTCAATGACTTTCACCACAGTAAGATTTGTATTGGGAAGTTTTTTACGGATATCTCCAATCACTGTTCCGGAATCTGCATTGATGGTAAGGTAACCCTCATGTGTACCCACTATCAACGCCTTATTGTTATCAGACAGGGTGAAACAGGTTAATCCACTTCCAGTATATTTTGTACGAAGTGATTGATCCTTTATTGAAAAAAGAGCAACAGATTTTTCTCCCAGCAGCCAGAAAGCATTTCTTGTTTTATCGAAAAGAATATCAACAACTTTATCCTCCGACTTTCCTGTCCAGGCTGAACCTGATTCTTTCAGGTATTGAAGACCGTTACCATCGCTAAGAAGGAAGGAAAAACCAGGGCCACCGCTAAACACGCTGGCACCAGGCAGGGTATGTTTGGCGTATAGTTTACCCGCCCAGGCATTACTTAACACCGCCTTGTCATCCAGGTAAACAAACTGGTTTTCATACAACAACACGTTCGTTATTTTTTTGTCAAGCATGGGCCGGTAGAAAAGGTCAGGAACCAATTGGCCGGGATAAAGCAAAGCTCCCGCGGAAGGTCTTAGCAGGCCGGAAGAAGAATAAACCTGCACCACGCCGTTACGGTCGCACAGCACTTTTTGCAGGCGGATGCTGTCGCCGGTTTTCAATGGGGCACTGCCTTTGGGCAGTTCATACTTTACGCTAAAATTTTGTCGGTAGGCGACATCCTTGTAAACAGGTTGCCCGGCAGCAGGCCGCTGGCCAGAAATTTTCGAAGCCATGATTAGTAAAGAAAAGAAAAGCAACAAGTGCGTAGATAATTTCATACGTGTTTATTTATGTGCTGATAATAATTTTTTAAAGACGCTTCGTTCTTCTTTGGCTCTCCGGGCATCCCTGGCTATTGCGAACTATTGAATCATTTTTAGATAACGGCCCATCCAGTAAGGTAATAACCAGAAGACAGGTTCGCGCTCCACGGAAGGATTGCCGTTGACCGCTTTCCAGGGATTTGTATCCCATCGAACTGTTGCCCGCATGTTGGCAGGGGGTAGTTCATTCACCCGCAATTCATCTATAATTGGTTGGTGTACCAGCCAGATATCTTCTCTCTTTGTGTGATCGATGTTCCAGCTAACAAGGTCAAGTGGAATGTCGATAAAAAAGTCTATGGAAGCAGCCAGTTCCAATTTCTTATTTCTTGAATAGCAGTACATAAAATTGATCTGCGGATTGTGGTTATTGACACGTTTTTTCATCCAGTTGTCCATATGTTGTTGGTACCAGGCTTTTAGTTGTGATCGCGCTGGTACCCCCACAAACGCCTTGTTACTGCGGATACATCTGATATTTATAAACGATCCCGATAATATTCTTTCAGTTTGGAATGCAATCAGGGTGGGGGCAAGCCCTCCCTTTTTATACCGGATACGTCTGGTATTTTATAAACGATCCCGATAATATTCTGTCAGGTTCGTATGCAGTCAGGGCGGGC
>JBDSBP010000249.1:0-5005 GCA_039921525.1 Chitinophagaceae bacterium
TAGAGATAAGTGACGCCATACTCTGACGGCTATATACCATATAGCCGCAAAACCTGCAATGCCTCTTCCCACACCAATTAACTGGCTGCACATAGGCAGCATCTCATCGTATAATCGATCTAAAACCGATTGTAATCCCAGGACTTCGCCAGACAGGCCTGTATTCTGAGCAGGCAAGACGATGGGGCATATTATTGCCAGGCCCGCAAACGCGACGGCCAATAAGCACTTTTTCATTTTCACAGATTTCGATTAAATTATTTATTAGTTGGCAAGCCAAATACCAACGTTTTTACTTTACACCATAGATTTTTTGAAGAGATTGCAAGTCATCTTTCTCTTTCATTCGTTGTACTGATAAAACCGTATTGCTATTGTTAAAGGACCGCAGAAATACCAGCTTATCCTGCATATCATTATAAATTTTATCGATGGCCGTTAATCTTTCGTCATCGCTCATCCTAAGCTTGCTGGAAGTAATAACGGTAAGTAAGTCTTCCAAATTTTTTAAAGAAAAGTTAAACAAATTAGTATACACTGTTCCCATATAACCAATTTCTTTCGCATTAAATAAACCGCCTGTTTTAAAACGGCCATAAGCGGCTTTGTATTCCTTTAATATATCCTGTTGATAAGTTATAATATCTCCAACATGTTTATATGATTTCACCGCTGGATTGACCTCCAGTAACCCGTCAAGAAAAACCTTATGTAATTCGAAGTTCCCTTTGGAAATATTTTTAATCGTATTGTAACCACCGAAGAGTATTTGATAACCGCTTTTAAGATCTGCAAGGATTTGCTTAAACTGGGCTAGTTTCTCGATATCAAGCGCAAGCTGGGCAAGTTCGTCAGCCTGGCCATAGCTTTTATGATAAGCTGATAACCCAAAACATATAAATAGAAAAACAGTTAACCTCTGCTTCATACTTCACAATTTCTTTACTGTTTAAAAAACCCTATTATTTATTTTCCATATATCGCACGAACATTGCGGACGTCTTCTGATTCCTTAGCTCGTTGTACCGATAAGACTTTTGCATCTTCATGAAACTCGTTTATCAATAGGTAATTTTCTTGCATTTCATCATACAAATGATCAATTCGATTTAATCTTTGGTCATCTGACATTTCCAATTTTGCAGGAGTTATAACGTTTATTAAATTATCCAGGATGCTTGCCGAGTAATTTACCAGGTTACCAAGACATTCAGCAATATGGTCCACTTCGTTATTATTAAAATTGCCTGAGCCTTTGGTAAACGAGATGGTCGCCTTATATTGCTGTACTATCTGAAAATTGAGTGAAATTATCTCAACCACCTTAGTATAATTCTTAATCCGTGGATTTACCGACTTCAAAGAATTAAAAAACGTTGTGTCTAAAATTAAATGGCTACGCTTAAGATTTTGAATCGTTGTAAGCCCTTTGTTCGCCACATCATATCCTTTCTTCAAATACTCAATATACACTTGCAGTGCAGCAATTTGTTGTATCAGGTATTTCTTTTGGGTAGCTTTTTGATTAAACCACTCCTGCATTGCCTGAGGTCTTGTTGAGGTACCAGCCAACAGCAAAATAATTGACAGTGTTACATTCTTCACTGATCTGTGTTTTAATTCACTTAAGTTGATATAATGATTTTACAAATTCAATTTCAGACTGGTCCCTGGAGCGCTGTAAACTCAGCTTCATGTTTTGTTCATTGAATAGTCTAAGATCATTCAAGTTTTCATCTATGTGACCGGCTACTGCATTTATAACCTCCAGTCGTTTGCCATCCGACATTTTTGTGCTGTAGGAGTTAATCACCAGGAACAGCTGATCAATATTTTTAAGGCTCTCATCGACAATCCCTGAATACACTTTTCCCATATAATCTATCTCCTGGGTCGTAAAATGTTTATCCTGTCTAAATAATCCCAATGCCCGCTTGTATTCATCGACTATTTGAACTTGCCGTTGCATGATTTCTTTCACTTTAGTAAATCCACTAATGGTTTCATTTACTTTATTAAGTTCATCGAAGTATTTGGCATACTGTTCCTTATGTTTATTTACCCAATCTGTGATATCAGTCAATTGTAACTTACTCATCGTATTCTCCAATGTTTTTTGAGCATTTTGTAACCAGATTGTCTTGTTCTGTAATCTCTGCACTTGTAAGTCCATCGCCTTGATGGCCTTTTTGATCGCTGCTTTAATAACAACCCAGTAAATTGCATGAGTCTTCTGCGTGGGCATAATAGTAAATCCAGCGCTTAACAATAACATTATGATTATCTTTTTCATTTGCGGTTCTTTGTGATTGCAGGATTAACTTTATTAAATTGACTGCTCCCCATAAGCAGCATATTTTTATCTGGTAAAAAGGTAAATACCCTTTCACTGTTAGGCTCAATTAGCTGATTTTTACTTAGGTCTAAATATGCGATCCAGTTATGTACCTCTTGCTTTGGGCTTAACATCTTTCCATCTATCATTTGCTGGTAACTTGACTTTCTTATGATCTTGTAGGAAGATGTTTGTTTATCAAATAAATTAATGAAAATAGTATCCATTCCTATAGCAAATTCCTGCTTGATCTGCTTGACATATAACCCGGGAATAAAATTCTCAACTGTTTCGGCATGGCGTGTACCACATGAAATAAAAATAATTGCGATCATAAATATTGATACTGATTGTTTCATGGTCTTTAGTTTTATTAGTTATATTACCATTATTATTTTATCGAAAGACACCTCTCATCTCGTCTGCCAGGATCTTCACGCCCATTTCCAGGTTTCCGAATTTTTCGGTATAAGCTTGTACTTTAACTTTTTCGCTTTGTTCAGTCGTATATACCAGGTATTCTTCTAATGAAACCTTTGTTCTATAAACCTTTGAAGAAATACCGGCGAGTGAGATAAATACCTCTTTATATTTTTTTGTAGGATCATTTGCTTTATTGACTGATAATACCTGGCTCTTTTCTTTACCAGTTAAAGCCAACAATTCTTGTATTTGGTCAAATTTATTTTGATACTTACTTTGATCTAATAGTATTTTGCAATCACTGTTATTAATTATCGCTTGCTTGACAACCGGGGATGAAAAAATATCTTCCACTTCCTGGGTTACTACTATAGCCTCCCCGAAATGCTTACGGACTGTTTTGAATAGGTATTGAATGTATTCAGCCATACCTTCTCGCGCTATTGCTTTCCAAGCCTCTTCAATAAGAATCATTTTCCGGACGTCTTTTAGCTTGCGCAATTTACTTATGAAGACCTCCATTATAATTATAGTTACAACAGGAAACAAAATAGGATGGTCTTTTATATTATCCAATTCAAATACAATAAAAGGTTCGTTAAGCAAATCAAGATTTTCCGTTGCATTTAGCAGGTAATCGAATTCCCCACCCTTGTAGTATGGCCGGAGCACATATAAGAAATTCGAAACATCAAAATCCTTTTCTTTAACCTTGTCTTCCTTGAGTATTTCAACAAACTCATCTTTCAAGAATTCGTAAAACGTATTGAAACTTGCGAATATATTTGGATGGTTGCTAAGCTTTACATATTAAAGCTGCAATGCATTCGACAAGGCAACATATTCACTTTTATTAAATCGTTCATCATCTCCTTTCCAAAGAGCCAGTAATAGTGTTTTAATACTTTCTTTTTTCTCAGTATCCAATATGTCACCCTCGTTAAGATAAAAGGGATTGAACCGGATAGGGTTGCTTTCATCGTAGGTAAAATAATATCCATTCATCATTTCACATAGCCCTTTATAACTATGACCTACGTCCACTAATACGATATGAGTACCGTTCTCGTAATAGCTTCTTACCATATGGTTGGTAAAAAAGGATTTACCACTTCCCGAGGGGCCAAGGATAAATTTATTCCTGTTGGTAATTATGCCTTTTCTCAAAGGCTCATCAGAAATGTCGGTATATACCGGTTTCCCGGTAAGGCGATCGCCTAACCTGATTCCCATTTTAGAAACAGAATCCTGGTAATTCGTTTCGAGGTTTAAGAAGCAACAGGCTTGTTCCGCAAATGTGTCAAAAGTTTCGTTTACAGGCAGATCCCCTGCATTGCCAGGTATACCTGCCCAAAAGATTTGCGGCGCTCCATTTGTTTCTAATTTTGCGGACGCATCCATCTGGGCCATCGCTGATGTTACCAAATTTTTTAATTCCTTTCGTTCACTTTTCTCATTGGTCCACGCTAAAACATTGAAATGGGCTTTTACGGGCAATCGCTGTTGGCTGATCGATTCATTTAAAAAGTCGTTGACCGAATCACGGGTAATTGCATTTTCCCGGCTATAAGCTGATAACGATTGTAATCGAAGTCTTTTACTTTCTAATTTTTTGATAGTCAATTGTGCATCGCCAATAACTATATACTGATTATAGATGTGGTTGCAAGGCAATAACAGTCCCAGGCCAGCTGCAAAGCCAATTGAGTACTTAGTTCTATCGGTGCTATATTTACTGTAATTAATACGTGGACTGCATAAAGAGGGCAAATCACTAGTGTCGGCCAGAGTATATAACTGGCAATGTTGATCCCCAACCATTAAGCCATCTTTGATATTAATGTCCTTAACCAGTCTATCCTCCCGGGCACTCGTAAGAAAACAATATCTTTCTATTAAACCCATCTTTTTGTCGCTACTCAAAAGTTCGTCGTTTGTCATTCGATGAAGCGATATGCCAATATCGGATACTATTGTCTGAAATTGACTTGCAGAATCATCGAACTCCTGAAGGGCGAGTGAATTAACCGTTTGGTCAGGTACGATATTTGACCTTACCAAACTTGAAAATATGGAAGAGGAAACTTTCCGCGATGTGGGCATTTTTGTTAAAATAATGTAACATTCATGTTCCATGAACGGCCTCCCCTTTAAAAATCGGTCGCTACTTTTTGTTAGAAATGAATTAGTTTGATTCTTGGATTCCGGTTTGAATTTAGATTTAATGAACCAATCCTGTTTATGAAA
>JBDSBP010000250.1:0-12533 GCA_039921525.1 Chitinophagaceae bacterium
TCTTTGCCAAGTTGTTTCACTTCTTCGCTAGATAAATTGATCGCTGCTTTTTTTTGTGCCATATCTGTAATACTTTGACACAAAGATATAATGATTTTTTATAAGAACGGAAAATTGTCGTACACCCAGTGATCATATCTTAAACATTTAATTGCCCTGATCTAAAATATTCAATAGCCACGGGAAATTTATTGTTGTATGTACACAAGGCACCTTCATGTTGAATGATTTTATTAAGCCAATTTTGCCAATTCTTTTACCCTTGTCCATATGCCATCATCAACCGGAATTCCCCATTCAATATTTTCCTTCCTGGTTTTTAATGACTGCTCGCCCGGGTAAAAAATTTCGCTGTTTTCTTTTGCAGGAACGGATGATTTGATTTGCTTTACGGTTTCACGCAAGGCTTTATCAATAAATTCCTGCGTATTAATCTTCAACGGATTGATGGCTATAAACACCTGGCAGCAACTACCGCAACTTCCTTTATCCAATTTATCAATTCCTGCTGTGGTAAGTCCCCCGGAAAGTAAGGCTGAAATAATATCCAGCAGAATAGCAAACCCTGAACCCTTCCAAAAACCCATCGGTAAAATTCGCCGTGTTTCTTCAATGGCAGCAGGATCATCCGTGAGGTTACCCTCCTGGTCAAATCCACCGGCATAAGGGAGATTTTCATTTTTGAGACGCGTTACCCCCAATTTGCCGTAAGAATATTGCGACATCGCCATATCCAGGACCATATGCCCTTCCTTACGGGGAACAGCCATGATAAAGGGGTTGTTACCGATGCCTCCGGATTTTGCGCCCCAGGCCGGCATACATGATTCGGTATTGGTCCAACAAATACCTATAAATCCTTTTTCAGCGGCAAGCCATCCGTAAGCGCCGCCGCGCATCCAATGGGTTGTATTGTGCAGGCTTACCAGGCCCAGTCCTTTTATTTCTGCAATTTCAGTGGCACGGTTCATAGAATAGATGGCGTTTAATATTCCGGGCCCCATATTTCCGTTGTAAATTTCCATGGCCCCGAGGTTTATATCAAGTGATGGTTCTGCGCGCACATCTACCAATTGTTTATCAATATAATCCACAAACCTTTCAACACGGTTTAGGCCATGCGAATAAACACCATCCCGGCTGGATTCAGCATGCACCCGTGCACAGGTATCCGCCTTTTCTTCCGGCATCCCGGCATGTAGAAACGCAGATTTTATGGTGGCCTTCATTTCGTCAAATGTAATCCTGGTCATATAAAATGATGATTTTCTAAGTTCTTAATTTCTCATTCAATATTTTGAAAAAAGCCTTGTTTCGGAAACAGATTTTTTATGCAACTATAAAAATATGCTTTGAATTTTTAAACAATAGAAGAAAGTTGGGTGCATACTATGAAGATAATGTAACATTTATACAGGAATAATTCAGGACCTTCTTCAATACCGAAAGAGGTATTCCTAATATTTAGATGACTGCTGAAGATGTAAGAATAATCGCTACTTTATCGCTTTTCTGTTAGCGTTTTAGTTTATAGGTTAATATTCCCCTTTGTGAGTATAAGTGAGAACTAATTTACCTGCTTGTAGTTTTTTATTACCCCTATTTTTTTAACAAAGAAGCAATTATGTTTGATTTAGCCAGTTATTGTAACGGTAAAGTTTAAACGAATATAATTTTGGCAGCATACTTTAATTGTTTTTTCGTTTTTTGCTTAAATGTTTTCATTTACAAAGTTATAATTAGCCTGATATTAGTTTCCTTATGTACAGCATCTGAATCTATAATCTATTTCAAAACGTAGATGAATTCAGAATTTATTAATTATTTATAAAATTAACCTTACTATGAATTATTCTGAAAAAAGGAGCAATGAAAAAATCGTTGCACCGCTATCGCGGCGAAAGTTTCTTGGTTATGCCGGGGCCGCTACCGGATTAGTAGTTGCACTTGCAGCATGCAGCAAGGACGATACCGTACCCATGAATGCAGGTGTTGACTTGTTGAGTGGTGACTTTGGTATTTTAAATTATGCTTACGCGCTTGAGCAACTGGAAGCAGCATTTTACATTAAGGTTATTTCGGCTCCTTATGCAGGGATTACTGCTGATGAAACTGCCAGGCTTACTGAAATTCGCGATCACGAAATAGCACACCGTGAGTTTTTTAAAAATGCCTTGGGTGCAAAAGCTATTGTTGCACTCGAAGTTGATTTTAGTACAATCACTTTTACATCAAGAGACAGTGTATTAGCCACCGCAAAAGCATTTGAAGACCTGGGTGTATCTGCGTATAATGGTGCAGGTAAGTTAATTACTAATCCTGATTACCTTGTGTTGGCGGGAAAGATTGTTTCAGTAGAAGCACGTCATGCAGCGTATATTCGTGACCTTATAAGTAACGGATCCTTTGCAGACAGTACTGTAATTGGTGCAAATGGTTTGGATAAAAGCCGCACCCCCCCGGAAGTTCTGGCTATTGCAGGCACTTACATAAAAACCAAAATAAACGCAAGTAATTTACCAACCTCTTAATTTAACACTATGAATTTTTATAATATTTTTGGAGAAATAGAAAAGGCCGATCCTGAAGTTTATGACAGGCTCGATACCCGTAGGGCAGCCATGAAGGGCTTTGCCAACCTTGGTGGTAAATTGGCGCTTGCAGCAGTACCTATCGCTTTAGGATCCATGTTTAAAAAAGCGTATGCAGGTTCTAAAAGCACCAGTGAAACCGTGTTACAGATTCTAAATTATGCGTTAACATTAGAATACCTGGAAGCAGAATTTTATACAACGGCTCTTTCTAAAGGCATTCTTTTAATACCAGCAGGTGCGGCAACTGCAGCCATAACTACAATTTCCAATCACGAAACACAACACGTTTCATACCTTAAAACAGCAATAGCCCCTTTAGGTACAGCTGTTGCCAAACCTACATTTGATTTTTCGGGCGGTAGTGGCAGCGGTACCGGTCCATTTTTGACTGTGTTCACGGATTACCCACTTTTTCTCGCAGTAGCTCAAACGCTGGAAGATACTGGTGTAAGGGCTTACAAAGGTCGTGCAGCGGAATTAGTTAAGGGGGGTGATTTGTTAACAGCCGTACTTAACATTCATTCAGTAGAAGCCAGGCATGCTTCTCATATACGGCAGATGCGTAAAGCAAGCGGTGTGGATGTTAAACCGTGGATCACCGGAATCATAAGTGGCATCCCTGCAGGTTTGGTAGAGCCAAATTATATTGGAGAAGATAATACTAAACAGGCTACCATTGAAATTGTTAACATCAATAGCATGGCAATATCCACTAATGCCGCAACAGAGGCATTTGATGAGGGCCTGACAAAGGACCAGGTATTGGCAATTGTAACGAAGTTTATTAAGCCATAAGTCAGAATTCTTATTAATTCAAAGCCGTGCAATTTTGCGCGGCTTTTGTTGTTTAAAGAATAACTCCTGCGTTTTCTTAAAGGTTATGTCGTTGCAAAATTTAACAGTGTTACGTGAACTTTAAAATGACGCTTTGGCTATCAGCTATCAGCGGTCAGCTATCAGGAGGAAGTTATTTCTATTTTTTTTCCTGAAAGCTTATAGCTGACAGTTGATAGCCAACATAATGACACTAGCAGGCTTCACGTGGTATCATCTGAATACATCATGGCATTTATTCGTTTATCCATTAGTTGGCCATCATCAGAATTATTTACATAAAACACTTCAAAATAAGCCTTAATAATGGCAGTAAGCGGGGTGGCCAATAACACCCCTATAAAACCAAAAGCAGAACCCATTGCCAACACCACAAACAGTATAGAAACCGGGTGTATTTTCATCGTGTTAGAGCGGACCCTAGGCATTACAAAATCAGCCATTATTTCATCGGTTGCAAGATAAAAAACAGATACCCATATAGCCGTATAACCATTTATTGATAATGCTACCAATATAGGAGGAAGCGCTTTTATAAAAAAACCTATCCTGGGTATAAACTCCGTAAAAAAAGCAAGCGCTCCCCATACAAATGCTCCGGGTACATTCATAATACTTAAAAAAATAGTACTTAGCACCGCATTAATTAAACCCCCGATTAAATTAGATTTCATCCATCCTCTTACCATGGTAGAAACTCTTGAAAATGCTATGGTAGCTTTATCACGCTGTGCTGGTAAAAAAATGGAAAGATATAATTCAAACAACGGCCGGGGACTCGATACCATATACGCCACCATACTTATAAATACAATTACTATTAATACCTGTGCTAATATGGAAAGCGAAAAATTTCCCACCTGTATTAAGGTATTGGGTATAGAAGGAATCCAATTGGAAATAGTGTCCTGGTTAATTCTGACCTGCTTTTGCACTTCCGGATATTCATGAAACCAGGAACTAATCTTGTCCGACACCAGTATGGCATAATCAGGTAAATTTTGTACCAGTAAGGAAACCTGGTCATTAATCTTTGGGCCAACCAATAATGCGATTGACAGGAAAGCTAAAAATATTAATGAAAATACAATGGCAGAGGCCCATACTCTTTTTATCTTCATCTTTTCCAATTTTACCACCGGCCCGTTTATCGCCAGCGCCAACACAATGGCAAACAATAATAGTAAGATCACGCTAACCATTTTATAAAATAGCCACAACAGGATAATAACGGCAGCGGCTAAAAAAATGGCTTTGGCGAGATGTTTATATAAATTATCCTCTTTAAGATTTCCCAAAATAAAAGCTTTATAAGTTGAAATGACGTTTGATTGTCTAAATTACCACTAAATAATTCACTCGGTAAATTCGGCAAGGTTTTTTAACGATGAGGTCATGCCTTCATAATGATCTTCCGGTTGAATTCCCGTAGGTACATTCTCGCAAAGGAATGTAACTTCAGTGCCGCCACCTAATGACGTCAGGGATGTAGTAATAGTCATCTCGCCGGCGAAGGCAGGATCATCGGACTCAAATTCAATTAATTCAACGATACGTTTGCCAGGCACCAGCTCCAGGAAACGTCCTTGAAATACATCGGCATGCTCAGATGTTTTACCACTTACATCATGATTAGTATCCTTATATCCGAATGACATTCGATAGGTTCCATCCTCATACGGGTTAAACTCATAGATCTCGCATTTCATTCCTTCAGGCGGTCTCCATACAGCAATAGCCAAATGGTCTATAAATGCCTTGTAAATTTTTTGCGGAGAGGCCCTGATCACTCTCGAAACGAAGTCTTTTCGCGTATTGCTCAATGTGTTCGCCATTAGTTTACTAATTTTTGCAATAATAAATTTACGCGTTTGGTAGTAAAGTTCTTACGACTTGTCGCAAAAATTATGTTACCTTGACGCTGCCTTGACTGGAGCAAACGCCATTATCATATAGCCGGTTCGCTGGCAGCGGCCCTGCCCGATAAAATGTTATCGGATGACTGGATCCGGAAAACTAAAAACTCCAGGGCATTAGTGGTAACTGTAGAAGGACAAAAAACTTGTATGAAACTTTAACGGTTGTGGAATAATCACACGTTGTCCTCTGTTAAATGCTGCCGGATGTTTTTCAACTGGTGTGCATGCCTTTGTGTATGAACAATGGTAAAGATGATCGCCTCGGCACGTGTTAAATAACCGAGTACCGGAAGTTCAAATGCAGTGCATGTTTTTGTGGTATCGAGTGTTTCGATGGCTTTTACCAGGCCAACCTTTATATCCTGCAGAGTGCCTACCAATTGCCTTTTATCATAGTCCTTCTCCTCCGGAACAATAAAATCGGGGGACTTCATTTTGATAGTAAAATTTAAAAAGGTTGTTTTCAGATTGGGAATGTTTGCTTCGGAATCGCGTTCTGTATCTTTAACCGGCCCGTTCAAAAGCTGCACAAATCCCCCGGCAGATAGAATGATATGTTGCGCAAGTTGTCCTGGCGTCCAGCTACCATCAAATGGAATTGTATTGATCTTAAGATCTTCGATTGATGACAAGGTTTGTAGCAGGTCAGTAAAGGTCTGGTCTGCTTCTGTTGATGTTGCTTTGATATCCATGATTAAGTTAATTTTGTTAAAGATCGTTGTTTCCATAATAGCAATTGAGCAATACAAATCTCGGCATTGTAATGAATATCTCATGTTGCATAAATGACAACTTAAGGGTGTGATTGTGACAAAATATTCCAGAATGATCCCGGCAGATGTTATCTGGAAGTCGGCGGCCTGGCGCCATGCATCTTCTCCAATGATCTACGCCCCGGGAACGAGTGGAAGCGCTGGAACTGGCTAGCTGTCGATAAAACCTTTAAGGTTTGCGTTTGTAGTACCCAGCACTTCGGGTTCAAACCTTATAGGTTTAGGCGGACTCTCCTCCAAAGCACAATTTTAATTCAATGACGCACTGTAAGAGGATGACACAATGCAACTAAACTAAGCGAAAAATATCTTCCTCCCTGTTGAACCGTCCTTTTACAAACCGGGAGGTTTTCAACATTTACAATTAACTCAACTTAAATGCTCTGTTTGTTTAAAAAACAACGGGCGTATATATAACTGCCGTTTAATAGCGCGGTTCCTTATAATATCCTGGCAGTTTGGTATGCAGCCAGGGCAGGGGCAAGCCCTGCACCTACAAACGCCGGGACTTTTTGTTCAGCATCGTACCTTCTTTGTATTTTTATTAAATTCCTACCGCGTTACCCATTAACGGATCGGTATAATTATCCTTCCCTGTTTCCACCCTACCGGGGTAAAGCCTTTCAAAATTAGCAGAGCCTGGTATCCGGATGGTAAAATCATACCAGCCAAAGCTTTTGCCGAGGTTCAATATTATAGTTGGTGTTTATATAGTATCCCAATAGAGATTTATTGTTTGCTAATATAAATCTCATCATAAACAGGCAAGATAAAATTGCATTAACAGGCGATAATACTATTGCCCAGGCGCTTAAGATTGAAGATCTACTTAAAGCATTAAAAGAAATTCTCAATGGGAATGTTACGGATGCAAACCTGGCATTTTTAAAAGATGATTGGGCTATTGAAGAACGGTGTAAAGAGGCCCTCACATTTTAGAAGCTTGATGGATTGGATCTTACGCAAAAAATGAAAACACGTAGCGGTGGACAAAAAACCAGCGTGTTTCTTGCGGGAATTATTATCAATCGTCCTGAAATAGTTCTATTGGATGAACCGGGTAACCATCTGGATACACCCAACAGAAGCATCCTCTATAAAGACATAAAGACCACTACAAATACGTTAGTGGTGGTAAGTCACGACAGGACTTTATTAAATCTCCTTGGTACCGTTTATGAACTCAGCAAACGAGGTATAACTGTTTATGGCGGTAATTACGATTTCTATGCCGAACAGAAAAGAGTAGAAGGGGAAGCTTTGAAGCAGGATGTAAAGAGCAAAGAAAAAGCATTCCGTAAAGCGAAAGAAACAGAAAGGGAATCTTTAGAGCGGCAACAAAAACTGGATGTCCGTGGAAAGAAAAAACTGGAAAAGGCAGGGCGGCCCACCTTTCTATGAAAACATTTAGAAAAAATGCAGAGAAAAAAGCACTGCACGTATGAAGGGCGTTCATGCTGAAAAAGTGGATACGATTTCGCAAGAGCTGAATCAATTATGTAATGATTTACCAGGTATAGATAAAATGAAAATGGATCTTGACAATTCTGCACTTCATAAGGGCAAGATATTAATTACCGCAGGGACGTGAATTTTGGATACGATGATCCGTTGCTTTGGAAACAGTCCCTGGATTTTCAAATCATATGCGGCGATCGGGTTGCTCTTAAAGGACTGAAAGATTCTGGCAAAACAACTCTAATTAAAATAATTTTAGGTGAACTTAAACCCATAACCGGAACCATTGACAAAGCAGGTGTTAAAGCCATTTACATTGACCAGAACTATTCATTAATTGACAATACACTCAACGTGTACGAACAGGCACAACAGTTTAATTCAGGGATTTTGCAGGAGCATGAAATAAAGATTCGCTTAAACCGGTTTTTGTTTACAAAAGCATATTGGAATAAACCATGTAAGGCCCTTAGTGGCGGAGAAAAAATGAGATTGATCCTTTGCTGCTTAACCATAAGTAATCAGTCCCTGACTTAATCGTATTGGATGAACCTACAAATAATTTTGATATTCAAAACATAGAAATTTCAACCGCTGCGATTAATGAATACAAGGGAACATTGTTGGTGGTTTCTCATGATGAATATTTTTTAAGAGAGATAAAGGTGGAGCGTTCAATTGATTTGGAATAAAGCTGTTTGACCTGCCAGGGCTCAACTACTCCTATAACAACTTCTTGTGATGTAGATTTCAAACAACGGAAACCTAATCAAGTTGCAAATAAAGAAATCTAATCATTTGAAATGCAAAATCAATTCAATAATTTTATGACCTGAATAAAGTCATTGAACATCACGAACCATACATATACATGAAACATAACACAAAATCAATAAGAGCTTTTATTGGAGCAATAAATTTTGAAGAATCCAGGCTTTTTTATAAGGACTTTGGATTTGAAGAGTCGATAATTTCCGGCGATATGTCTTACTTCAAGATTTCGCCCGAATTAGGCTTTTATCTGCAAAATGCTTATGTTAAGGATTGGGTAGATAATACAATGATATTTCTTGAAGTTGATAATGTAAATGAATATTGGAATGAGCTACAAAACCTCGGACTTCATAAAAAGTATAAAACCGTACGACTGACATCCATTAAAGAAAACTATTGGGGAAAAGAATGTTTCATGCATGATCCTTCCGGAATACTTTGGCATTTCGGAGAATTCAGGAAGGTGGGAACTTAAGATGTAAATTATATTTTATCCACCTCAAAATGTCAGCCGGTATCAAAGATGATATTTGTAAAATACGGGCGGATCAAATGAAACCCCAACTTTAGCCATCTACTTCAGTTCCGGCAGGATGTTATTAATTTGGTCTTGTCTTTACATACTATTAATTGCAAAACTCCAGGTAGTCGATCAACTAATACCCGTAATTATGACAGAAGGTATCAGCGGATGGTCTCACTATTTACCTCTTCAAAATTCTTTGCAGCTGCCTTGACGTCTTAAACCCGCATTTGGTAGCGATATACTCAATCGTAAATTCCGGGTTATTAAGCATTGTTTTTGCATATTCAATCCTCAGGAGCGTATGATATTCCAGTATGGTTGATCCGGTTTTTTCCTTAAAAACCCGGCTTAGATTTCTTGGGCTCATCCCCACCAGCGATGCCAAATCCTCCACGGTATTTTCTAAGGACAGATGATCAATAAGGTAATCCTGCACTTCATGTATTTTTGGATTAATGTGATTCCTGTAATCAAGATAAATACTTTGTTGAGTATGATTTTGATTTCTCCTATGGTACACAACAAGTCCCCTTGCTACTTTATGGGTAAAGAGGGCACCTTTCAATTCCTCCAAAATTGCCAGGGCAAGATCAATGCCAGCACTGATCCCGGCACTTGTATAGATGTTATTGCTCTTTTTAAAAAGTATATCTGTGATTACTTTTGCAGTGGGAAACTGCGCCTGCAGTTCTTTAATTCTTCTCCAGTGTGTGGTGCATTCTGTGTCTCGTAACAAGCCTGCCTCTCCTAAAGCAAAAGCACCATTACAGATTGAGCATATAAGAACTTTTTTATCAGCACATTCTTTTAGCCATCTAAAAAATGTTCGCTCCGCTCTGAATCTCATACTGCTTACATAATTAAAATCCATTCCGGGCATAAAAAGATAATCACCTTCCTTTAAATTAGCCTCCTTGAAATGAGTTACTTTTCCAAATGGAAGACCAGATGTACTGATGTTCTCCTCCTGGTAAGAATAAAATTCGAGTTCTACTTCAAAGCCGTAAAACTTTGCTTCTGTAAATACCTGCACCGGGCCCGCAAGATCTAAGAGTTCAACAGAAGGAGGAATAATAAATGCCATTTTTTTCATAGCGTAATTTGTGTTGAATGAAGCGGAAAAGATAGGGATTAATTACTTCGCAGCCTTTCTATAAGGCTTCAATATCATTTTTAAGTCTTCCGGTATTTTCATAATCTGCAACGGCGGCACGTTAGCTCCACCTGTATTGCCTGTTGGAATCAAACCAACAAATGATTTTATACCTCCTAAAAGTAATCTGGGCAATTGTCCTATGATTTCCCTTTTATTCCTGATTTTGATCCCAAATCGAAACATTAGCCAATGCACGTACGTATGTTGTTTAAACCATGCCTGGCCTATAACATGTGCCCTTTCTAAGTGATTCCACGCATGCAGTAAATTACCTTTTGAAACTTCATTTTTATATTGTTCGAGTTCTTGCTGATAATAATAGCGTAATCCATTTGGCATTTTCCAATAGTGTTTCATAGTTCGTTTTTAAGTATGTATGAGTCGTTATGGTTACTTTCTCTGGTTATATCCATTTTTTCGACATTCAGATATTTTAGAATTAACAAATAAAAACCAAATGTGAAGTCAATGGATAAACAAAACAGGTCGTAGTTCGGGGGAATTAAATTTGCGTTGGGAAATAAATTGTATAGCAAGTCCCAGCTTCCATGAAGGAAATATCCGGCTATTAAAAAAAGAAAATTCTTTTTTACTCCAAAATACGCCAGGAAAAGAAAAAAGATAGCCTGTAAACAATTCATAATTAAAGAAGCTTTATCAGTCCAGGTGAATCCAACATAGAGAAACCCAATGCCTGATAATATCAAAGCGTACATTGTCGGTTTGTGTAAACGTTTCAAGAAGGCAATAGTTGCTATCACTAAAAACCCCGATAAGATCCCAATGATTACTGAATTCATAAAGTATATTTTAAGTAAGGAAATATTTTAAAAGTAAATGGACTTAACAAAATACGGGCGCCCTTTTTTATAGATTTTAATTTTCACATCTTTCTGTGGTGACCAATATAACCCGATAATATTATCAGCAAGTGTCTCGTTTTCTTGCGCAAAAACCGGGGAAAAAGTCAATAATGAAAGGATAATACTGATGACTAATCTAAATTGTTTCCTGATTGATTTGTTCCTATTAAACATACTCTTTATACTTATTTGATGACGTAAAGGTATGTCGTGATAAAAAACCTGTAAGGACACTTACCTGTCATATGCAGACAACCCTTCAGGCATTACCTATAATAAATAAGTCGTCAGTTAAGGACAGGAAAGCGATATGCCAATGCCCCATAATGCGTAGTGAGGGATTTGTTTATAACAACCCCGCTTTTGACAGGATTTCAGATCCAGGGCGAACAGACATGGTCAGCCTGGTTTTTTCATTTATTTTTTAACCATTCAATAACAGGTTTTATCTTTTAAAACCTTTGCCAGGGTTTTTTAGAATCAGATGCTGAAATAATTGAACTTTAAATGAAGAACTATTTTTCTTGTCATATTTTACAGTTCAAAAATCACTTTTTAGAAATTTTTCCTGAATGGCAAAGCTGGCAATGCGTTTTTGTCTGACAGATTTGCTTCACCTGCCAGCATCCAGGCATAACGAACAGCTACTGGTTTGCCAGAATTATTCGGTTTCACCAATACGCTATTGCCTGATATTTCAGCATCTGCTTTTTTATAAATAATACTATCGGCACCGGGTAATTGATATCCAATTTCAAACCCGTTCAATGGTTTTCCATCTGTTTGTAATGCATTGGCTGTTTTAAAGTATAAAACAACCTGGTTTTTTTCCTGTTTTATTTTCTTTAACTCCGGCCCTTTAAAATTTATCTTTTCGCCATAGTTATTGTTTAGCGCAATCAATGCGAGGCGATAACCGACCGGCTCTTTCCTCGTGTAGTGAATATCGCCCATATTGCCCAGGTCTGTTGTAACAACCATAGCTGTATAGGGAGTGTTTTTGCTGGTAAAATATTGTGCTTCTCTTACCACTGCAGCCGCATTCATATCTGCATAACCAAAAGCTGAAATCTGTACAAAATAAAAGGGCATCTCAGGTCGCTGCCATTTACTTCGCCACGCTGTAATCATTTTGGTAAATAAATGATAATACTCACTGGCAAAACCCACATTGGATTCGCCCTGGTACCACAACACCCCTTTCACACTGTATGGAATTACCGGGTCAATCATGCCGTTGAATAAAACAGAAGGCTCCCGCCAGGGCCTTTTGAAATAATAAAATGTTTGTGGCTCTTCGGGCTTTTTCAATTTTTTATTATTCTCCCAATTGCTTAATTCCTTTTGATAGGCTACAGAATCTTTACCTGCATTTTCCTGGATAAATTTCCAGCGGTCAATGTATTTGCTTAAAACAGTATCGCCGGTTAATACTTCTCTGGGTGTCCATGCTTCTGCAGGTGTGCCGCCCCAGGCTGCATACACAATACCCACGGGTACATTTTTTTCCTGCTGTATTTTTTTTGCAAAGTAATATGCCACTGCAGAAAAATTGGGTGCCGTTTCCGGGGTTGTTTTTTTCCATACAGAACCCGGTGCATCCTTAAATTTTTGCAAACCATATTGCCGCTCTACA
>JBDSBP010000251.1:0-1839 GCA_039921525.1 Chitinophagaceae bacterium
TGTTTCAAATGTATATGTTCCGGCAACCGGGATATTAATATATCCTTCCCATACAAAACCGAAATTATCATTTAACCCTGATGGCCGCACCAAAATATTAACGTTTGATGATGTTCCGGTTGCAACAGGAGTAAGGGCGCTGAAATCAGGAAGTACATCCCAGGCACCTTCATACACACGATATTTAAGTCCGTTTGCAATGCTTCCTGCCGTTACTGCATTACTTGCGGCTGAAACGTTACCGGCCTGGTCGCGCGCCACCACTGTAAAAATGTATGAAGTGCGAGGCACAAGATTATTGGCCGTTACTTTTGGAACGGTAGTGGTATAGGTTAGAACATTATTTACATATACATCATATCCGGTAACCCCAACATTATCTGAAGAACTATCCCATTCCAGGTCGATGTAAGTGCGACTGGTAAAGGCAGCTCTTAAATTGCCAGGCACTGAAGGAACAACATTATCGGCCAGTGGTTGCAATGAGACTTCCTTACTTAAACCGGAAGCACCTGTTGCATTTACCGCTCTTATCACATAGAAATAATTCAAATTATTATTAAGGGATGTATCTGTATACGTTTTGATATCAGCTGCGGTGATAGTTGCTAATGTATAAGGGCCTCCGGACGTGGCAGCCCTGTAAATTTCAAAACCGGTTTCATTAGATGCGGGACTTGTTACATCCGTCCAGTTCAACTTGATACTTGTCGGGGATAACCGGCTTAGGGTTATAGTGCGTGCAGAATCAGGTTTTGGAGATCCAGCCGCGTTGACAACATCAAAAACGGGTGAATAAGTAGCAGTGCAATTAGTAGCTTTTGCTTTATACTGACCCACAGGAGCAATAAAAGTACGTTGACTGCCTACCAGTGCATTATCGCTGATCCTTCTCCATTCGTAAATAGCAAATCCGGGAGGCAGTTCAAGTGGTACAGTGGTACTTCCATCGGGAGCGGGTAATACAACACTTCTTGTTCCTGTTACCTGGATGGGGGGAGATGTTATTAAAGGTAACGATGTGATTACAGCCGGCACCAACGACCAGTCTGACCATTCACCCCCTGCAATTCTTCTAAAACGGGCACGATAGGTACCTAGTTGGTTAGCCGTAATTTCATTTGTATTAGATCCGGCTATATCTGCATTGTTTAGCTGCCATTGGTATTCAGCAAAACCAGCTGTAAGCCCAAGGCGAACGTTTACAGCATCCGGGCAAAACTGGCTTTTCTGATAAAAAATTAATGGATTGGCTTTATGAGCCGCATTCCAATATGGAACTAAATAGGGTTCATTCCATTGAAGCTCCCAGATACCATGCCCCCATTCCGGAAAAAAGCTATACCGTATGTCACCACCCTTGACTTTAAAGGCATTTACATAGTTATTCATGACTGCCGGGCCAGGACTGATGTCTGTACCGCCAGATGCTAACCAATAAGGAATATGAATACTGTTATTCTGGTTGTCCTGGAGTAGTTCAATGAGCGCAGGAGAGCTGCCTATAACCGTGGCTACTTTTGTAGGAAAATTAAATGCGAATGACATGGAAGCGAATGCCCCGTTAGATAAACCCATAGAGATTACCTTATCTTGATCTGTATGGCAATATTTCTGAAGAGAGTCTAAAACACTGTTTACTTTTACCTGGTAGAACCAGTCCCATGAGTTACTGCTAACCTGTGGAAACAGCAAAAACCCATTAAATCTTCCTGAATCTATCTTGGCCTGGAAAGGTTCCGCGCCCCAAAATAATTGGTCTTCGTTATCTGTAACAGGCTGTATTTCGCCGGCACCGTGAAAGAAAAGTATTACAGGGTACTTTTTTGTGGCATCATT
>JBDSBP010000252.1:0-5038 GCA_039921525.1 Chitinophagaceae bacterium
CAATATAAAAATTAAAATTTTTGTTGTTTCCCTCGTGCGCTTAATTGAACATCTTCCATTTATAAAAGATTAAAAAACATTCATGACCTTCAATACACTCGACCTGGTTGTTATTATTCTATTCTTCTTAAGTATGCTCTTAGTGGGCGTTTTGTCTTATTTTAGAAGTAAGAATTCTGAAGATTATTTTGTCGCAGGCGGACAGTTACCGTGGTGGTTAGCAGGTATCTCTCATCATGTGTCAGGCCATAGCGGGGCGGTTTTCGTAGCTTATGCTGCTGTTGCTTACACGCATGGCTTTACCATGTATATGTGGTGGGCATTTCCGGTCGGCGTTGTGATCATTGGGAGCGCCAAAATATTTCCTGTTTATTGGGTGCGGCTGCGAAAGAATTTTCAAATACAATCTCCACTCGAATACCTCAAGGTAAGGTATAATTTATTAACACAACAGATCATAGCCTGGGCCGGAGTATTGCTGAAAGTATTTGATGTAGGCGCCAAGTGGGCGGCTATTGGTATTTTGCTTCACGTGGTTTCGGGTATTCCGATGACTACGGGTATTCTTGTTTCGGGTTTAGTTACACTCATTTATGTTACGTTTGGAGGCCTTTGGGGTATAATTATTACGGATTTGATCCAGTTCATTGTCCAGGTTCTTGGCGGTGTAGTTATGTTCGTTCTGGTAGTTAAGCATCTGGGTGGGTGGAATTCTATCACGGAAATATGGAATCAACTTCCCCCTGACCACAGTAAATTGTTTAACGATCCTTATACCGCAGCCTTTGTGGGCATCATGTTTTTCCTTTATTTTTTAAGTTACAATGGAGGTAGCTGGAGCCTCGCCACGAGATATATATCTTCTCCTAATGAAAAACAGGCATCCAGTGCAGCCCGCCTCTCGGGAATATTGTATTTGGTGTGGCCCTTGATCTTATTTTTCCCTATGTGGGCGGCACCTCTTATTTTACCAGGACTTAAAAATCCCAGTGAATCTTATGGTTTGCTGATGATTAAAATATTGCCCCAGGGAATGATAGGGCTGGTTATTGCTTCATTGTTTGCTGCCACCATGGGTATGACATCTTCTGATGTGAATACGATCGCTGCGGTGATTACCAGGGACATACTTCCGGTCGTTTCCGAAAAATTCCGTAATGATAAGCATGCGCTAAGAACTGCCCGCATCACTACTTTCACCTTTGCTTTGGCAACTATCGTTATTGCCCTTAATTATGAACGGTTTGGTGGAGTGTTGGGCCTGATTGTTAATTGGTTTGGAGCTTTACTCGGTCCTACTTCTATGCCATTGTTACTTGGCCTTCTTCCTACGTTTAGAAAATGCGGACCGAAGGCAGCAATATCTTCTATCATCGCGGGAGTGGTAACATTTATTATTACAAAAAATATAAATACTGATAGCCTTGCTGTTGAAGTAGGCTTGCCTACGATTGTTTCTGTAATCGTATTTGTAGGTGCAGGCTTGATGACCAGGGTAGAACCTGTGAAAGTGAAGGAGTTACTTGCGGCGCTTAAGAAAGCAACCTGAATAGACTATGATGAAAATAAAAGCTGATAGAGAAGAAGAAACATTTGTCTGTATTAAAAGTATCACAGGATAATTGAGAAGGAGATTAAAAATCGGAAGATTATTTTAGAGAAGAGATTTTTTGAAAAATTGAAATTTTAAGTATGCGAAAAAAGCAGGTTGGTTTTGGTATTGTTGGAGCGGGTGTAATAGCTCATTTCCATGCGAAAGCTATCGCTGCAATAACGAATGCGGATTTAATCGGAGTGTCTAGTATAAATAAAGACAAATCAGATCAATTTGCGGGTAAATATAATTGTGCTGCATATTATACTTTGGATGAGCTGTTAAGTAACCCGGAAATAGACGTCGTGTGTATATGTACTCCTTCTGGCGTTCATCTGGAACCGGCGATCAGCTGTATTGAAGCCGGGAAGCATTGCCTGATTGAAAAACCGCTGGAGGTAACTCTTGAAAGATGTGATCAGATAATCGAAGCAGCTAAAAAGAAGGGATTAAAATTAGGCGTTATTTTCCCGACTCGTTTTTATGAGGCCAGTAAACAATTGAAAAGATCCGTAGAAGAAAAAAGGTTTGGTGATTTAGTGCTGGGAGATGCCTACATCAAATGGAGCAGGAGTGCGGAGTATTATCAATCAGGAAAATGGAGAGGCACATGGAGATATGATGGGGGCGGAGCGCTGATGAATCAGGGTATTCATGCAGTAGATTTATTGCAATGGTATATGGGGCCTGTTGAATCAGTTCAATCTGTTGCCGGCAATATCAGGCATAAGGATATCGAAGTGGAGGATACCATAGTTTCTACTTTAAAATTTGCAAATGGTGCATTGGGATCTATTGAATGCTCTACCGCGGTTTTCCCTGGGGCACTTAAGCGCATTGAGATAATGGGTACAGAAGGTACAGCTATCCTGGAAGAAAGTAATTTAATAAAATGGGAGTTCGCAAAAGCAAAGAGTGAAGATAAGATTGTAATGAAAACACTGGCAGCAGGTAATACATCCCGGGGCGGGGTCTCTGATCCGGCTGATATCAGTTTTGTGGGGCATCAAAAACAGATTGAGGATATGATACATTCCATTCAAACCGGGGATAACCCTTTAATTGATGGACTGGAAGGTCGCAAATCGGTCGAAATAATTCTTGCCATTTACGCAAGCGCCCGTACCGGGCGCCAGGTTAATTTGCCGATATCCAAATAATTAAAATCAAAACAGTTTATACCGGCATGTTACATAAAAATTTCAGATAATGAAATAAATTAGAAAATTGATTCACCAATAAATTTAAAGGGGCTGCCGTTTGACAACAGGAGTGAAGCAATGACAATGAGATCAGGCAAATAGCAAATGAACAAGAATTGGAAGCGTGTCCTGCTTATCTTGATGGAAAATCTCGACAGTCATAGGATAAGTTACCAGACTACGCAAAATATTCATGGGAGAGAAATCCAACACCAAGAGCTTTCAACGTAAATTTTCAGAATATGGGATAGTAACAATGCACTAGAATTACCAAACACTTTCGCAATACGTCCCTGATTACAGCCAGCCATTCAAGGGCTTTAAATTCCAGACAGAGATTGAAACAGCAATGCCCGGAAACCATATCGAATAAGACATTACCGGGATTGTACCTTTCTACGCTCCATCTATTCACGGAGCTAATGATGGTGGAGACCGAATCATGACCTATAACGAAGTAATGACCGCCCGGTAGTATTTTAGAGGCAGTTTCTTTACAACCGTAGTTGCCATGCAGAACACTACGAGGTAGCCGGGTAGTTTAAATAGGGGTGAAAAGCTTTTCGCAAAAGATGAAAAAGCAAAGGCACAGCACGAAAAGACTAAGCACGAACTTGAGCAGCAGCTTTCAGACGGTAAGGAGGGCAACGAATCACTCATAAGGGCACTGGAAGAAATAGAGATTGGAAACTACGATATGGCAGAGGATTACTTATTTAAAAGAGTTATAGAACTAAAAAATGCAGTACGTTCCAACGGGCCAGTAACGAAACCGCTAATGACCTGGCGGGAGCGTATTATCAATTGGGGAGAACGCAGGAACTGCAGTTTGATTATCAAGGGGCCTTTAACTACTATAAAAAAGCGTATGAAACACTCCCTGAAGTAGCCGAATACAAATACGAGATGGCGCGTATGGCTGTAGAACTTGAAATGTGGGATGAGGCACTTGAATATTATAATGAAACGCTCCCGGCGGTTAGAGAGGTATTGGGCGAAAATAGGTTGGAAGTGGCTAACATCTACATTGGAATGGCCATCTGCTTTTCAGCCCTGGGTAATGAATATGATAATGTAATTGCATATACAGAGGGTGCTCTTGAGATAAAGCGAATGATAGGCGATGAAGAAGACCCGGCCTTAATCGTTGGTTATGACAACCTTGCCTACGCTTATAAAATGAAAGAGGACTATACAAAAGCGATTAAATATGGCAAAAAAGCAATTGCCCTCTCTGTAAAACTTAATGGAGAAGACAACAGCATTGTACCCTACTATTACCGAACACTTGGTGATATTTACGACTCCAAGGGAGAATATGAAAAAGCGATTGAGGTACATTTAAAGGCTATAGATATTTACCTGCAAAACTATGAAGAAGACGATCCCAACTTAAAATTTTTTCATATTTCGCTTGGGTCAGCCTGTAGGGGTTTTGGAGCATATGATGGGGCTATTGACTCCTATACACTAGCGTTGGCAATTGCAAAAAAGCATGCACATGAAGACGGCTGGGCAGCCATAGACATCCAAAAGATCATCAAAGAAATAACGAAAGAAAAGAGGAACGCCGGTTATTGAATTTGTCCTTTGATATTTTTTTACTACTATGAATGGTCGCCTTGATTTATAAGTTATTTCATGCTATTGCCAGGTTATGTTTGACTTCTCTTTTGCGGGAGTTCTTCACCAACAAATATTTCATGCATTGCGTTGTGTGAAGAAGACCACCGTTCCACACAAAAACGACTAATCGCCGTTAGTACCCGCATTTTAATGTACCGGGAATTAGTTTTGTCTTAGAATATATAGAGAAGCTATACATATTTATCTCATCACCTATTGATGTTATGCCGAAGCGTCGATTGGCCGAACAGGTCGTTCAGCGTTTAAGCCGTCTTCCATACCTGACTGAAAGAGTACCCGCGGAGGTTGGTAAGTTACCTCAGTTCACGGTAGATAATTACTTGAGAGCGGACCAATGTGGAATCGTTTTCTGTATACTTTGTCAATGCATGGGCACTGCGGTCACTGATCCTAAAACAAAGGAACAATTTCAGTCAGGCACCGAATTTGAAGCCGCCATTCAGGGCAGCTAAAATGATACATAATTTCATATTCTAATCATTTTGTAAAACAAAAACTTGCATAATAGCTGTCACTGCCATACCAGGTGCTGTTCAATGGTCCTTCAATTTTTCCGATTAAAAATTTCTTTTCTTTATTTCCTCTACTGCATAAT